>JAVEEO010000070.1 GCA_030840415.1 Pseudonocardiales bacterium
CCAGCGCCGCGAGGGTGAGGCCTTTTCGCTCGATGCGGCCGATGATCTCGCCTATCAGATGCCGCTCGATGGCGTCAGGCTTGATCAGTACCAGGGTCCGTTCGGTCACGGCGGACAGCGTACAGAACCAGCTGGCGGTTTGCCCCGCGGTGACCGGTCTACTGCTGGCGACGCCGGACCTCGGCACGGAAGTAGGCGATCAACGCCCACAATCCGGTGAACAGCACCCCGATGAACCCCACGCCCGGATACACCGCGAAGCCGGCGAGAAGAGCCACCTGGACGGCCAAATTCACCCAGATCGCCCAGGGTCTGCGCTGCAGGCCGGCAAGCAGGATCAGCACCGCGGCCAGGCCGATCAGATAGGCCAGCGATGCGCCGGTCAGGCCGCCGCCGACCGCGCCCACCACCGGTATCGCCAGCAGCACCACGATCGCCTCCAGAACCAGCGTCGCGGCCATGACCGCACCGAAGCTCTTCCATGGGTCGGGCGCGGAGCTTTGATCGGTCATGAGGCTTACGGCGTCGAAACCCTCGGCTTTAGCCGGGGGAGGAAGCGCCGCTTCCCTCCTAATCGTTTAGTAGGAATGGGTTATCCGGTTGTTTGACCGGGGTCTGTTCCTGCGAGTCTGCCGCCGGGTGATGCCTGGTGCCTCCCGACGCTGGACGTCTTGCGAAAGAGCGGCGCGCCTGGCGGCAGATCACATGATGTGGTGGTGAGATGCCGTTGCCCGAGCCCGCCGCAGGGTTGACTTCCCGAGGATTGTTCCCGAGCCTTGAGCTCTTCGACAGAACGAGGTCCCGCGGTGTGCTGGAGTCACGGACGGCTACTGAGATGACGGACCGTCGAGTCCTGCGATTAGGGCGCCGCACGACTTCACCGGGAACAACAAAATCACCGACCATAGGAGTGCTGACATTTTGGGCTTGTATTGCGGAATCGATTGGGCCACAGAACATCACGACATCGCCGTGATTGATGACGACGGACACGTCGTGGCGCGCGGGCGGGTCGTCAATGACGCGGCCGGCTTCGCGCAGTTGTTGACGCTGTTGGCCCAGGCCGGCGACAGTCGCGAGCACCCGATCCCGGTGGGGATTGAAACCGACCGCGGGTTGTGGGTGGCCGCGCTGCGGGAGACTGGCCGGGTGATCTATCCGATCAACCCGCTGGCGGCCTCGCGGTATCGGGCCCGGTATGCAGTGTCGGGTGCCAAATCCGATGCCACCGACGCGGTGCTGTTGGCCAACATCGTGCGCACCGACGCCGCTGCGCACCGCCCGCTGCCCGCCGACACCGAGTTGGCCCAGGCCATCCGGGTGCTCGCACGCGCTCAGCAAGACGCGGTGTGGGCGCGTCAGCAGATCGGCAACCAGATCCGCGACCTGCTCAACGACTTCTACCCGGCCGCCCTTGTCGCGTTCGCCGAGTTGCCCAGCGGGGGGCTGGCCCGCGCCGATGCCCGCACCATCCTGGCCGCCGCACCCACCCCTGCTGAAGCGGCCCGGCTGACCCCGGCGCGGCTGCGCCGGCTGCTGATTAAGGCCGGCCGCCGCCGCGACCTGGATCGTGACGTCGAGCGACTGCGCGCGGTCTTCACCGACACCTACCTGCACCAACCACCCGTGGTCGAAAACGCGATGGGGATTCAGCTGACCGCGCTGCTGCGCCAGTTTGAGGCCGCCTGCGCGGCCGCTGACGAGCTGGCCGAGGCGGCGATCGCCCATTTTGAGCAACACCCGGACGCCGCGATCATCATCAGCTTTCCCGGGCTGGGGAATTTGGCTGGTGCCCGGGTGCTGGCCGAGATCGGCGATGACCGCGCCCGCTTCGCCGATGCCCGTGGGCTGAAAGCCTTCGCCGGATCCGCCCCGATCACCCGCGCCAGCGGCAAGAAAACCGTGGTCCTGCACCGGCATATCAAAAACCGGCGCCTGGCCGCGGTCGGCTCGATCTGGGCGTTGGCCGCCCTGCGTGGCTCGCCCGGGGCCCGGCGCCACTTCGATGCTCGCCGCGCCGCCGGAGACTGGAACCGCCAAGCCCAACGACACCTGTTCAACAAATTCCTCGGCCAACTGCACCACTGCCTGCAAACCGGCCAGCTCTATGACGAACACCGTGCGTTTCCACCTCCTCTCCCGCTCGCGGCTTGACTTTTAACTTCCTGAGATGTCTTTCGCTTTTATTCGCTCTCGTATCCGGGGTGGGCAACCGCCAGCCGACGTCGTACCAGGGTGCGCAAGCAGGCGGTGACGTCGTCGGCGCGCCCGTCCATCTGGCCGGCCCGAATTGCGGCGGCGAGCTCGTTCTCGTCGGCGAAACCGAGGCCGGCCAGCGCCGCACCGGATTCTTCCGCACCTTCGTCGAGCAGCTCGCGCTCGACGATGCGCAGCGCGTTGACGGCCACCCTGGCGTGGAAGTTGACCTTCCCGCTCGTCGCCTCCCGGACATCGGTTTCGAGGAACTCGGCCACCGCGGCCACGAGTTCGGCCGCGAGCGGGCGGCCGTGAGCGCCGCTCACGGCCGAGCCTCCTCGAGCAAGTTCTCGAGCAGGTTGTCGAGCAGGTTGAGGAGATCCCACTCGGTCTCGCACACGCGGCGGCCGATCGCCGCCAACTCCACCGAGCGGAATTCGCCGCTCAGATGCCGCTCCGCTTGGTGGCGGCAGATGACACCCCAGCGCAGCGTGGCCAGCACCAGCCACCAGTGAAACGCCACCCGATCGACGGTAGTCCCGCTGGCCTCCTCGTACGCGCGCAGGAAGCTCTCGATGCTGCCCAGGCCCCCGGCCCCCAGGCTGGCCGGAGCGCCGAACCGCCAGGCCCGAATGCAGAACCAGGCCAGGTCTTCGTATGCCTCGCCGAGGTGTACCAGCTCCCAATCCAGGACGGCGGCAAGGTCGCATCCGTCGACGATGAGGTTTCCCATCCGGTAGTCGCCGTGCACCAGGACAGCGGGCGATGGGTGGGCCTTCCGGGGCCGGTTGGCCTCGAGCCAGCGGAATGCCCATTCGAAGGTGGCGGTGGTGTCACCCATGGCGTCGAGCCGCTCGCGCCACTCCAACAGTTGGTCCTCGTGGGACAGCCCGGGAATTTGCGGGTCGGCGCGGTGGATGGCGGCCAGCGCCTGCGCGGACTGCCGTAGCAACCGTGTACGGCCCGCCTGCCCGTCGGCGGCGTCGAGCCGACGCTGGATGCGCCGGACGATGGTTTCGCCCTTGATCTCGTCGCAGATGAGAAACGGGTTGCCCAGTGCGGCAACCGAATCGTCGGCGACCAGGATGTGGGGGACCGGTGCGCCGGCCGCCGCCGTCGCGGCCTGGGCGCGGGCTTCGAGCTCCATGCCGGCGTGCACGTCGTCGGGCGGCCCGGTGCGCAAGATCAGCGAACGGCGTTGCGCGCCCGTGACGGCGTCGAAGGCCCAGGTGGTGCGGCTGGCGCCGCCGGTCAGCGCCCGCAGGTTCTCAATCGTGACGCTGGTGTCGAGCGCCGGCGCCAGCACCGCGGTCAGCTTGGAGGCCAGTTTGGAGGCCAGTTCCTCGATCGGCGTCACTTGCCAAACTTAAACAGCCGCTGAGCCACCCGGCGAATCTGGATCTCCTCGGCGCCCTCGGTGATCCGGTAGCGGCGGTGATGGCGGTAGATGTGCTCGAACGGCTCGTGGCGGCTGTAGCCGAGGCCCCCGAAGACCTGCATGGCCCGGTCGGCCGCGTCGCAGACCAGTCGGTTGGCCCGGTAATTGGCCATCGACACCTTGTCCGACACCTCCATGTGGTGGTCACGGTCCAGATGCCAGGCCGCGTACTGCACGAGCAACCGCACCATCTGCGCTTCGGTCTGCAGCTCGGCCAGCGGCCATTGCACGGCCTGGTTGACCGACAGCGGCTTGCCGAATACCGTGCGCTTGCCGGCGTAGTCGGCGGCGCGGTCGATGCAGTATTGCGCGGCGCCCAGGCTGCTTGCCGCCTGCCGAATTCGGTTCTCGTGCAGAAAGGTTTGCGCGACCTCCAGCCCCCGCCCCACCGCACCGAGCACCGCGTCGGCGGGCACTCGCACATCGGTCAGCTCGACTTCGCCGTGGTCGGTGGGCATGTTGAACGTCCACCAGTAGTAGGGG
>JAVEEO010000096.1 GCA_030840415.1 Pseudonocardiales bacterium
GACCCGCGCCGGTAACAGCGACGCGCTGCACGGGCTGGTCGGCAACGGCGAGGAGCTAGGCCGAACGTGGGACTCTCTCAACCTCGACCGGCAGACCGCGATCATCCGCGCCGTGCTCGACCATGCCGTGATCGCCCCGGGTGTGCTGGGTGCCCGCAGCCTCGACCCCGCCCGGGTCCAGCCGGTCTGGAAGCTGTAGACCATCGGGCTGGTCCGCTGGTCGGGCGGCGGCGGGGCGTGCCGCGGCTGGCGCCGCTTGCGCGCGCCCCGCATCCGCCCGCCCCAACGCATACGAGCCTGCGCCTAGCAGCATTCCCACCCTGCGCACCACGAGTGTGTCGGTGACCTTGACCGGCACTCCCTACGCCGCGCAGGACGCTTCGACCCACTGTTTCACCTCCTCCGGAGTGAAGCTCTGACCGTGTGCCATGACTCAGGCCCACTGCGCCCAGATCGCCGGGCCGCCCTGCCAATCGAGAACGTTCCGGGAGGACCAGCGCAGCACAGGCTGGTGCCCGAGGCGTTCCGACGCCGCGTTGATCACCGTGTCCCGGCTGCTGCCGGTGATCCTCTCCACCACCGGGGCGAAGCCTTGTGCCAGGTCGTAGCGGTGCAGACCGTCGATCCGCTGGGCGTCCTCGAACGACTACACCACGTACTTCGACAGGTACCCGGCCGCCTTGCGCGCCTCGCCCAGGCTGCCTGCACCGACTGGCAGATCACCGATCACCTTGATATGCACGAACCCGTGCGGCCAGGCCGCTTCGATCAGTGCCCGCTTGATGAACCGGCCGACCGCGAAGTGCAGGTGCAGGCCGTGATCGGTCTTGTGCCACTCCGGCACCCACGCATACGCAAAGGCGGCACCGCCCAGCTCGGTGCGTAGGTTGCGGAAGAACGCACCGACGTGTGCACGGACTTCGCGCTGATCGTGACACCCCGCACCGCGATAGGTCAGCGTGCCTAACCGGTTCAGCCGGTTCGCCGCGCAATACCGCCGCAGCTTCCCTTTCGCACGGCGGGCCGCCTCAACCCACGCCCGCGCGGGATCAGCCGCCTGCCCTTTAATGCCACCGCCGCGCCGATACGGCACCGATGGCACGAACGCCCCACCGGCCTCGCGGGCATCGGGGTAGAACGACAGCGACCAGTATGCCGAGACCGGACGGTTGAGCAGTTCGACGATGGGATCGTTAGCGGTGGTGGGTGACACATCGGGCTCCGGGACACGCTGGGACAGAAGCTCGATGACTTCTGCCCCGGCCTCGACGCGGAGCCTTCTAAGTTCGTCTGTGTTCAACCCCAGGCAGCTACCTGCTGCCCCGTTGTGGGCCGGGTCCGTCGAGCGACCCGTTCTCTAGTCGTAGTCACCGCGGCTCATCGAAAACCGGGCTCACCAGGAAGAATGACACGGCTGTAAGTCCCCGTCAAGGAGCCGGTGTCCAAGGTAGGCAGCCCGGTCAGGAGGGTGGGCGGTGCCCGTGGCAGAGCTGCTCCATCAGACTGCCGAGCGGCACGCCGAGCCCATGCGCGACCCGGTGCCAGGTGTCCAGTGAACCCCGCGTGGTGCCATGCTCCAGGTTGATCAGCACCGTCCGGGACAGCCCGGTCAGTTCGGCGAGCTTGTCATAGGTGAGCCGCTTCTCGGCCCGCAGCCGGGACAGCTCGTGCCGCAACGCCTCATGGTTGGGCTCGGGTAGGCGGGGCACCCGCACAGACTGGCAGTCAACGAACCTTGACCGCAGTACAGGTTCGTTGACTATTCTGGTGAGAACAGCACCGCCCACCGGAAGGCCCAGCGCCATGCCACGTCCGCACGCCACCTTCTGCGACCTACCACCCGGCCGCGACCACGGCCCATTCTGCGTCTCACGCCCGGTCGCCCGCGAAGCCATCGCCATCAACGAAGCCGGCAGGTCCGTAGACCTGACCGTTGATCTCGCCGTCCGACGTTCGGACCGCGACGGCCACCGACTCGTGCGGCTCATCGCAGAGCCACCCACCGTCACCGCGCGATCGGTAACCCTCCTGCCCGCTGGCACCGCCCGCCAACTCGCCGCCGCACTCATCGTCGCCGCTGACCAAGCGGACGAACTCGACCGGGATGTGTCTACTCGCTCAACGTCCTGACGAGGGCGGCAGAGTCAACCAGCCCGCGCCGCGAGTTATGTTGCTAGTTCAAGTCAAGTGATCCGCGCTTATGTTGTCATACGACTAATTACGCAGGAAGGCCCAGATGGTGACGATGCCAGATACCAGGCCGACCAGGATGATCAAGAAGGTTCCGGCCTTTCGTGCTTTCGATGACTCACCGGATTCAACTAATTCGAAATCGGGTAGAAACCATCTGACCGCAGCTTGCAGGCCCCAAGCCAATCCACCTATGGCGATTCCCAAGGCTAACGCGGTCGTAGGATCGAAGGGGTGTACCCATTTGATAGCCGCCCCGAAAACCGCAACGTAACACAAGATGATATAGCCCCATATGGCCTCTGGCGCGATTAAGCGAGACCACCAGGGAACACCCTTCACCAGTTCGTTGATTAAGGTGTCATAGGTAGCAGCGACCCATTGCTTGTCCGACCCTGTCACCTCAACACTTGCGCCCCCACCAAGCATCTTGTACTGCGGTTCACGGCCGAAAGTGACCGATATCGAGGGTATCCCCTCTTCTGTGCGCCTTGAAGGCCCATTACCAAGCTGGATCCACTTGATCTCGCGTGCATCCATGTCCGATAGAATCGAGGCCAAATCCCCCCGGCGTTCAAGGGCACCACCCTGGACACGCGTTTCAGGCGCAAATCTTTTTATCGTAGAAGCGCGGGTGTACCCTGACTGTGCTTCGATTTCTGGTATCGCATCATCGAATGCGCGGCGTAATGCATCTTCAACGTGCTTAGAAATCCGGGTCAAGCGATCAGGCCTTCCAACCCAGGCACCGAATTTCCTCTTGCGCGTCATTGTGATCTTCTCTGGAGCTACTCTTTCAGGAAATTGGACCTTCTCGGCTTCCCGAGTCAAATTTCTGGTTACTTCCCTGCTCCGCTCAAGCTCAGCCAGAATGGCATCGCGGGCCGCCAATGCGGTTTCAAGTTCGGCGGTACGCGAGGCTGTAGGCGGCCCCTGCTCCGTCGATCTATTGTGATCTTCCGTACCGTCACCCTCGGCCGGCGGCTGATTGCTTGTCGACTCTCCCTCTTCGCTGGTCACGCACCGCAGGCTAACAGTTGACATGGGCACACGAGAGACGCAACCGGAGCTAGTCCTAGGGTTGTGGTTTCGCAGCAGTTGATTCTCGAGCGCGTGCACGCCAATCCGTCGATTCCTAAGGGGGTCTACTAATAACTTGCGAGGTTGCTCAGGTTGGTCAGACCGGCGGCACGCCGTGCCGCTTGTCGGCCAGCGGACGGGCCTTGCCGGCCAGGGCCGCGAACCGCCGCACGAGCTCGGCGCGCAGCTCAGACGGGTTGATGATCACGTCGATCACCAGGTCGGCGGCCAGCCGCAGCAGGTCGACGTCCTCCTCGTACTCGGCCCGCTTGGCCTTGACGAACGCGGCCCGCTCCTCCGGGTCAGCGATCTCGGCGATCTTGTTGGCGTACACCGCGTTCACCGCCGCCTCCGGGCCCATCACCGCGACCCGAGCGGTGGGCAGCGCGATGCAGGCGTCCGGCATGAAGCCCGGGCCGTCCATCGCGTACAGGCCGGCGCCGTAGGCCTTGCGGACCAGCACCGACACCTGGGGCACGTTGGCCTCCGACACCGCGGTGATCATCTTGGCCCCGTGCCGGATGATGCCCTGCCGCTCCACCTCGGAGCCGATCTTGAAGCCCGGCACGTCGGCGAGGTAGAGCAGGCCGATGTTGAACGCGTCGCACAGCCAGATGAACCGGGCCGCCTTGTCGGCAGAGTCGCCGAACAGCACCCCGCCGCGCACCGCCGAGTTGTTGGCGACCACGCCCACCGGCCGGCCGTCGATCCGGCCCAGGCCGGTGATCAGCTCCGCCGCGAACTCGGGCTTGACCTCGAAGAACGAGTCGTCGTCGATCAGGCCGTCGATGACCGAGTGCATGTCGAAGGGCATCGACTCGGCGACCGGCACCGCGTCATCGGCCAGCTCGTAGGCCGGCGCCTCGGCGGCATAACAAGGCGCCGGCTGCCGCCAATTGCCAGGCAGGTAGGAGAAGAACAGCTTGGCCTGCTCGATCGCGTCCTCGTCATCATGAGCAAGGTTGTCGCCGCAGCCCGACACGGTGGCGTGCATCCGGGCGCCACCCATCTCCTGCAGGCTCACCTTCTCGCCGACCACCATCTCGGCCATCCGGGGCGAGCCGAGATACATCGAGGCGTTGGCCTCGACCATGATCACGATGTCGCAGAACGCCGGGATGTAGGCACCGCCGGCGGCCGAGGGCCCGAACAGGCAGCAGATCTGGGGAACCTTGCCCGACAGCGCCACCTGGTTGTGGAAGATCCGCCCGGCGCCCCTGCGGCCGGGAAACATCTGCACCTGGTCGGTGATTCTGGCGCCGGCGGAGTCGACCAGATAGATCATCGGCAGCTCGAGCGTCAGCGCCCGCTCCTGGACGCGGAGGATCTTCTCGACCGTCTTCG
>JAVEEO010000190.1 GCA_030840415.1 Pseudonocardiales bacterium
GCGATCGGCTACGGGCTCAGCCCGGCCCGGCTGGAGCTGCTGCCCGAACACGCCCCGGTGCTGCATCCGGGCCCGATGAACCGCGGCCTGGAGATCTCCTCGATGGCTGCCGACAGCGACCGGTCGCTGGTGCTGGACCAGGTCCGGGCCGGGGTCGCGGTCCGGATGGCGGTGCTCTACCACCTGCTGGCAGGTGCGGACGAGGCCTCCGACGGGCTGCGGACCGGCGAGGCGGTGCCGTCATGAGCGGGTACGGACAGCCGGTGCTGCTGCGCGGCGCCCGGCCGCTGGGTGCCGCCGCCACCGACGTGCTGCTGGCCGGCGGCACCATCGCCGAGGTCGGGCCGAGGCTGAGCCCACCCGACGGTGCCGAGGTCCTCGAGGCCGACGGCGCGGTGCTGCTGCCGGGCCTGGTGGACCTGCACACCCACCTGCGCGAACCCGGTCGGGAGGACACCGAGACCATCGCCACCGGCTCAGCGGCCGCGGCCCTCGGCGGGTTCACCGCCGTGCACGCGATGGCCAACACCACCCCGGTCGCCGACACCGCCGAGATGGTCGAGCAGGTGGCCCGGCTCGGCGAGCTGGCCGGCCTGGTCGACGTCCGGCCGGTCGGGGCGGTCTCGCGGGGGCTGGCCGGCGAGCAGCTCGCCGAGATCGCCAACATGGCCCGCTCGGCCGCCGCGGTCCGGGTGTTCAGCGACGACGGGCACTGCGTCAGCGACGCCCGGCTGATGCGCCGGGCGCTGGAGTACCTCAAGCCCTACGACGCGGTGCTCGCCCAGCACGCCCAGGACCCCCGGCTGGCCGATGCCAGCTGCTGCGCCCACGAGGGCGAGCTGTCCGGGCAGCTGGGGCTGCCCGGCTGGCCCTCGGTCGCCGAGGAGAGCATCATCGCCCGCGACGTGATGCTGGCCCGGCACGCCGGTTCGCGGCTGCACGTCTGCCACGTCTCGTGCGCCGGCAGCGTCGAGGTGCTGCGCTGGGCCAAGGCCCGGGGCATCGCGGTGACCGCCGAGGTCACCCCGCACCACCTGCTGCTGACCTGCGACCTGCTCAGCGGCTACGACCCGGTGTTCAAGGTCAACCCGCCGCTGCGCCCGGCCGAGGACGTCGAGGCGCTGCGGGCGGGCCTGGCCGACGGCACCATCGACGCGGTCGCCACCGACCACGCCCCGCACGCCGCGCACGACAAGGATCACGCCTTCGGCGACGCCGCGTTCGGGATGCTGGGGCTGCAGACCGCGCTGGGCGTGGTGATCCAGACGATGGTCGAGCCCGGCCGGCTGGACTGGGCCGGCTTGGCCGACCGGATGAGCGTCCGGCCGGCGGTGATCGGCCGGCTGGCCGGGCACGGCCGGCCGATCGCGGCGGGGGAGCCGGCCAACCTGACCCTGGTCGATCCGGCCGGCAGCTGGCTGGTGGAGCCGGCCAAGCTGGCCTCGCTGTCGCGCAACACCCCGTTCGCCGGCCGGCAGTTGCCCGGCCGGGTGCTGGCCACCTTCCTGCGCGGCCGGCTCACCGCACGCGAGGGTGCCGTGCCGGCGCGACCGGCGGTCTGGGCATGATCCGCTGGCTGCTGGTGGCGGCGTGTGCGGTGCTGTTCCTGCTGGCCCTGGCCGGCATGCGGCGGGGCTGGCGGCACCGGGGCCGGCGGCAGGACTGGCTGCCCGAACTGCCGGCGGTGCCCGGTGCGCTCGGTGCCGACCTGGTGGCGCCGCTGTCGGGCCTCTACGTCGGCACTACGCTGGCAACCCGGTGGCAGGACCGGATCGTCGCCGGCGGGCTGGGAACGCGGGCCGAGGCGGTGGCCCGGGTCACCGAGGCCGGGGTGTTGATCACCCGGCGGGGCGGCACGCCGATCTTCCTGCCGGCCGCCCAGCTGATCGACGCCCGGCTGGAGCCGGCGCTGGCCGGCAAGGTGGTCGGCCGGGGCGGCCTGCTGGTGCTTCGCTGGCAGCACGGCGAGCAGGACCTGGACACCGGCATCAGGGCTGATGACCGGACCGGCTATCCGGCATGGATCGCGGCGATCGACAAGGTCACCGCGACGAGGACGAGAGCGGGCAGGAACTGATGACTGACAAGGCGATCCTGGTTCTGGAGGACGGCCGGTCCTTCGCCGGCCAGTCCTACGGAGCCGTCGGCGAGACCTTCGGTGAGGCGGTGTTCAACACCGGCATGACCGGGTACCAGGAAACCCTGACCGACCCGTCCTACCACCGCCAGATCGTGGTGCAGACCGCGCCGCACATCGGCAACACCGGGGTCAACGATGAGGACCAGGAGTCCTCGCGCATCTGGGTGTCGGGCTACGCGGTGCGCGATCCGGCCCGCCGGGTGTCGAGCTGGCGGGCCACCCGATCGCTGGACGAGGAGCTGCACGCCTACGGCGTGGTCGGCATCTCCGGCATCGACACCCGGGCGTTGACCCGGCACCTGCGCGAGCGGGGCGCGATGCGCTGCGCGATCTCGACCATCGACCTCGACCCCGAGTCGCTACGGCAGCGGGTGCTGGCCTCACCGCGGATGGCCGGGGCAGACCTGGCCGGCGAGGTCAGCACCGAAGAGGCCTACACCGTCGAGGCAATCGGCACCGAGCGGTTCAGCATCGCGGCCCTGGACTTCGGCATCAAGGCGATGACGCCGCACCGGCTGGCACAGCGCGGCATCACCACCCACGTGCTGCCCGCCGGTTCCAGCCTGCGCCAGGTGCTGGACGCCGGGGCGGACGCGGTGTTCCTGTCCAACGGTCCCGGTGATCCGGCGACCGCCGACGGTGCGGTCTCGCTGCTACGGGACCTGCTGGGCACCGGCACCCCCGTCTTCGGGATCTGCTTCGGCAACCAGCTGCTGGGACGGGCCTTCGGCTTCGGCACCTACAAGCTGCGCTACGGCCACCGCGGCATCAACCAGCCGGTGCAGGACCGGGCCACCGGCAAGGTGGAGATCACCGCCCACAACCACGGCTTCGCGGTGGACGCCCCGATCGACCGGGTCAGCGAGACCGACTTCGGTGGCGTGGAGGTCAGCCACGTCTGCCTCAACGACAACGTCGTCGAGGGGCTGCGGGCCCACGACGTCCCGGCGTTCTCGGTGCAGTACCACCCGGAGGCGGCGGCCGGGCCGCACGATGCGGCCTACCTGTTCGACCGGTTCGCCCAACTCCTCGAGGGCGACCGCGGCGCGCAGCGAGTTGGCCACCGGCGCGAAGAGCAGGATGGACAAGCCTGATGCCCAAGCGCACCGACATCCGGCACATCCTGGTGATCGGCTCCGGCCCGATCGTGATCGGCCAGGCGTGCGAGTTCGACTACTCCGGCACCCAGGCCTGCCGGGTGCTGCGCAGCGAGGGCTTCCGGGTCAGCCTGGTGAACTCCAATCCGGCCACCATCATGACCGATCCGGAGTTCGCCGACGCCACCTATATCGAGCCGCTGACGCCGGAGTACGTGGAGAAGGTGATCGCGGCCGAGGCCGCCCTCGGCCATCCGATCGACGCGCTGCTGGCCACCCTGGGCGGCCAGACCGCGCTCAACCTGGCGGTCGCGCTGCACGAGCGCGGCGTCCTGGAGCGGCACGGCGTGGAGTTGATCGGCGCCGACATCGACGCCATCCAGCGCGGTGAGGACCGCCAGAAGTTCAAGGACATCGTCCGCGCGGTCGGTGCCGACGTCCCGGCCTCGGCGGTCTGCCACAGCCTGGACGAGGCGATCGCCTTCGCCGAGACGGTCGGCAACCGGGTGGTGATCCGGCCGTCCTTCACGATGGGCGGCCTCGGCTCGGGCATGGCGCACTCGGCCGAGGAGGTGCGGACCCAGGTCGCGCGCGGCCTGGCCGCCTCGCCGGTGAACGAGGTGCTGGTCGAGCAGAGCGTGTTCGGCTGGAAGGAGTTCGAGCTGGAGCTGATGCGCGACCGCAAGGACAACGTGGTGGTGGTCTGCTCCATCGAGAACATCGACCCGATGGGCGTGCACAC
>JAVEEO010000131.1 GCA_030840415.1 Pseudonocardiales bacterium
GTGGCTGGCGATGGGCGGCGGCGGCTACGGGGTGCTGCGGTGCGTGCCGCGCACCTGGACCCACCTGCTGGCCGAGATGACCGGCCACCCGATCGACCCGCGCACCGAGATTCCGGCGTCCTGGTCGGCCGACCTGCGACGGCGCGGGGTGCGGGCCGCGCTGCCCGAGCTGATGGGGGAGGGCCGCGAGCCGCAACCGCAGCTGTGGATGCCCGGCGGCGAGTCCTGGCTGGACCGCTCGATCTGGGCCACCCGCAACGCCAGCTTCCCGCTGCTCGGGCTGGATCCGGCCGATCCCCGTGACTAGCCCCGGAATCGGCCGGGCGGCGGGCTACCGATGACCGGTAGCGGACCGGGCGGCTATCCGCTCGGTTGGGAGGCCGACGTCGTGGTGGCCGACGGCGGCACCCTGCACCTGCGCCCGCTGACCCCCGGCGACGCCGACGCGCTGGTGGCCTTCCACGCCGGGCTGTCGATCCGCACCCGCTACCTGCGTTACTTCTCGGCCTATCCGACGATCCCGCAGCGGGACCTGATCCGGTTCACCCACGTCGACAACGTCGACCGGGTGGCGCTGGCGGCCTGGCTGGGCCCTCAGATCGTCGCTGTCGGACGATTCGACCGGCTGCCGGGTGCTGACCCCGCCGTGCCCGGCCACGCCGCCGAGGTCGCGTTCGTGGTCGCAGATGCCCACCAGGGCCGGGGGGTCGGTTCGGTCCTGCTGGAACACCTGGCAGAGATCGCCCGGGAACTCGGCATCACCCGGTTCGAGGCCCTGGTGCTGGTCGAGAACACCACCATGCTGCGGGTGTTCCTCGACGCCGGGTTCCAGCCGACCCGCCAGATCGAGGGCAACGAGGTGAGCCTGGAGTTCGACATCGCGGCGACCGAGCTGACCGAGCAGGTGATGCGCCAGCGCGAGTTGCGGGCCGATGCCAGTTCGATCCGCCGGTTGCTCTGCCCGCGGTCGGTGGCGGTGATAGGGGCCAGCGCCGATGAGGCCAAGCTCGGCTCCCTGGTGGTGCGCAACCTGCAGCACTCCGGTTTCACCGGGCCGATCTTCCCGGTCAATCCCACGGCCGGCTCGGTGGGTTCGACGCTGGCCTACCCGAGCATCGCCGAGGTGCCGGGCGAGGTGGACCTCGCGGTCCTGACGGTTCCGGCCGCCGAGGTTGCGAAGGTGGTCGCCGAGTGCGGTGCCCGCGGGGTGCGCGGGTTGGTGGTGATGTCGGGCGGCTTCGGTGAATCCGGCTCGGCCGAGGACCGGGAGGCTGGTATCGCTGCCCAGCGCGAGCTGGTCGCCAGGGCGCGCGGCTACGGCATGCGGGTGGTCGGGCCGAACTGCCTGGGACTGATCAACACCGATCCGGCGGTGGCCTTGAACGCCTCACTGGCACCGGTCGCACCGCTGCCCGGGCGGGCCGGATTCTTCTGCCAGTCCGGGGCGCTCGGGGTTGCGGTGCTCGGCGAGGCGGCCCGGCGAGGGCTGGGGATGTCCAGCTTCGTCTCGGCCGGCAACCGGGCCGACGTCTCGGGCAACGACCTGCTGCAGTACTGGGAGACCGATCCGGCGACCGAGATCGCGCTGCTGTACCTGGAAAGCTTCGGCAACCCGCGCAAGTTCGCCAGGATCGCCCGGCGGTTCGCGCGGCACAAGCCCATCGTGGCCGTCAAGAGCGGTCGGGGCTCGATGATCGCCGGTTTGCAGCACACCTCGGTCGAAGTGCCCGAAGCCAGCGTCCAGGCCCTGTTCGAGGCGTCGGGGATCATCCGGACCGAAACGCTGGCCCAGCTCTTCGACGTTGCCCTGCTGCTGGCCACCCAACCGCTGCCGCAGGGCGACCGGGTTGCGGTGGTGGGGCACTCGACGGCGCTCGCCGTGCTGGTGACGGATGCGCTGGCCAGTTCGCAGATCGCGTTGGCCCGGCTGGTCGACGTCGGTGCCCAGGCCAGCCCGCAGGACTTCGGGCAGGCGGTGGCCGAAGCGCTTGCGGCGCCGGACGTCGACGCGGTGGTCACCATCTTCGTTCCGCCGGTGCATCGCGGGCAGGAGAACGCGGTTGCCGCGCAGTTGCGCGACGCGGTGGCCGGGCAGTCGAAGCCGGTGATCTCGACCTTCCTCGGGTTCGACGGCGTGCCCGCCGAGCTGGCGGTGCCGGGCCCACTGGCGCCGATGCGCGGGTCGATCCCGTCCTATTCCGCACCGGAACGCGCCGTCTCCGCCCTTGCCCAGGTGATGCGCTATGCCCGGTGGCGACGTCGCGACGCCGGCCGACTCCCCGAACTCGACGGGGTGAACGCCGCCGCCGCACGGGAACTGGTGACCGGCGTGCTGGCCGGGACGCCGGCCGGTCGCGCGTTGGATCTGGCCGAATCCCGTCAGTTGCTCGGCTGCTTCGGCATCGAGCTGGTGGACGGCGAGCTGGTCGACGACCGCGCGGCGGCGGTCCGGGCAGCCGAGCGACTCGGCTGGCCGGTGGCACTCAAGGCCGCCGGCGCGGCCCGTTTGCACCTGCACGAGCGGCGCGACCTCGATGAGGCCTGGGTATCACTGGGCCTGCCGGCGCGAGCCGAGGCTATCGTGCAGCGGATGGCGCCCCGGGGCGTCGACACCGTCCTGCGGATGCACGACGACCGGTCGTTCGGATCGCTGATGTCCTTCGGAGTGGGCGGTCTGGCCACCGACCTGCTGCAGGACCGCGCATACGCCGTGGTGCCGCTGGCCCCGCTCGATGCCGCCGATTTGATCAGCGGTCCCAAGGCCTTTCCACTGCTGACCGGCTACGGCGGCGGCGAACCGGCCGATCTGGACGCCCTGACCGGGGTCGCGCTGCGGCTGTCCCGGCTCGCCGACGAGCTGCCCGAGGTGGTCGAGTGCGTGCTCGAACCGGTGGTTGCGGCGGCCGTCGGCGCGCACGTGCTAGCCGCCCGGATCAGGATTGCCCCGCCTCTCACACGAAACGACGCCGGCGCCCGGCGGTTGCGTGGCTTGTGAGTCAGGGGGCCAGCACCGGCCGCAGCAGCAGTTGCATGCGCCGGTGCGGGCCCAGGTCGTTGTCGAACAGTTCTCCGACCGGGGTCCAGCCATGGCGCAGGTAGAAACCGACGGCAACCTCGCGGGCGTGGCACCACAGCACCGAGGCGCTGTCGGCGGTGGCGATTCGCTGTGCCTCGTCGAGCAGGGCGGTTCCGGCCCCGTTGCCCCGACGCTGCGGATCGGTGGCCATCGAACGCAATCGCCAGGCCCGTTCGCCGGGCAGCCAAGGACACTGTTCGGGAAATATCAGGCACGCACTGAGAAGCGCCTGGCCGTCGAAAGCGCCAAGATGCACGACGCCGGTCTGGTCCTCGCCAGGCAGCTCCGAC
>JAVEEO010000218.1 GCA_030840415.1 Pseudonocardiales bacterium
GCTGGAACAGCGGCCGCATCGATGGGTGCTTGACCTGCCAGCGGCCCGACATCTGCTCGATCACCAGCTTGGAGTCCAGCTGCACCCGCACCGCGCGGGCACCGAGCTCGGTGGCGGCCTCCAGGCCGGCGATCAGGCCGTGGTACTCGGCGACGTTGTTGGTCTCGATGCCGATGGCGGCCTTGCGCTCGGCCAGCGTGGCACCGGTGTCGGCGTCCAGCACCACCGCGCCGTAGCCGGCCGGGCCGGGATTGCCGCGCGAGCCGCCGTCGGCCTGCACCAGCACCCGAGGGACTGAACGCGTTCGCTCTTCGCGCGAGCGCTCATCGCCCGGTTCGCTCCGCTCCTCGGCGCGGGGCGCCTGCGATGCTCGCCCACGTCCTTCGAGGGGCACGGCACCGGCGTCCGGGCTCACAGCCCCGACTCGGCGGTCCGCACCAGGATCCGCCGGCAATTGTCGCAGCGCAGCACCGTCTCGGGCTTGGCGGCCCGGACCTCGCCCAGCTCGGAACCGGACAGCTCGAGCCGGCAGCCCTCGCAGCGCCGTTGCCGCAGCGCGGCCGCCCCGACCCCGCCGTTGACCTCGCGGACCTTGTCGTAGAGGGCCAGCAGGTCGGCCGGCAACGTGCCGGCGAGCCGGTCCCGCTCGGCCCGGCGCTGGTCGAGGTTGCCGTCGATCTCACCGAACGCCTCGTCCCGGGCGGCCTCGGCGGTGGCCCGCTCGGCCAGTACCGCCGACAGCTGCGAGCGCAGTTGCTCGACCTGCCCCTCGGCGGTCTCGAGGGATTCCATCACCTCGAGCAGCTCGTCCTCCAGCACGCCCTGCCGCCGGGCCAGCGAGGTGACCTCGTGTTGCAGGCCGGCGATCTCCTTGGCCGGCACGCCGGTGGCGGCCATCCGCTGCTGGTCCTTCTCCGCGCGCTGCCGGACGGTGTCGACGTCGGCCTCCAGCCGGCGCTGCTCGGCCGCCAGGTCGGCCAGCGAGGTCTCGGCGTCGACCAGCCGGGACCGGACGCCGGCGGCGCGCTGGTCGCAGTCTGCGATGGTGGCCAGTTCCGGCAGGCTGCGCCGGCGGTGGGCCAGTTGGGCCAGGACGGTGTCGACTGCCTGCAGGTCCAGCAGCCGCAGTTGGACGAAGGGATCAGCGATCACGTGACTGGGTTCGGCTTTCTCCGCGGAAACGACAGGGCGGGGACGGGTCGGTTCCCCGCCCGCCAGTGTGACAGTCAGCGGGCATGCAGCGTCCAGGGGTCGGTGACGATGTCGGATACAGCCACCTCCAGGTCGGGGAACCGGCGGCGCAGCAGGTCTGCAGCCACCGGCAACCACGGCCATTCGGTGGCCCAGTGCGCCGCGTCGACCAGGGCCATCGGAGCACTGCCGGTATCCCGCTCGGTGACCGCCTCGACGGTGCCGTGGTGCTTGAGGTCCGAGGTCAGGTAGGCCTCGGCACCGCGGGCCCGGGCCAGGTCGGCGTAGGAGGCACCCGAACCACCGCAGACCGCGACCGTGCTGATCGGCTGGTCGGGCCGGCCGGCGGCCCGGACGCCCCAGGCGGTGCCGGGCAGCCGGGCCGCGACGTGCTCGGTGAACTCGGCCAGCGTCCTGGACCCGGCGAGCGTTCCGATCCGCCCGGTGCCGGTGCCACCGGGCAGCCGGGGCTGCTCGGTGAGGGTGAAGGCCACCTCCTCGTACGGGTGGGACTGGTGCATGGCCGCCAGCACGTCCGCCCGGCGGTGCCGCGGCAGCACCACCGTCAGCGCCTGCTCGGGCTTTCGGGTCAGCACGCCGACCTCGCCGTCGAACGGGTCCGCGCCGGGCAGCGGCCGGAAGCTGCCCTCACCGGACACCGTGAAGGTGGCCTGGTCGTAGTTGCCCACCGCGCCCGCGCCGGCGGCGGTCAGCGCCTCGACCAGCCGGTCGCGATCGGCGGCCGGCACGAGCACGGTCAGGTGATCCAGGGCCGGGGCCGGATCGGGGTCCAGCGGCTGGATGCCGGTCAGGCCCAGGCAGTCGGCCAGCGCCTGCGACACCCCGGCCGCGGCGACGTCGGCGTTGGTGTGGGCGACGAAGTGCGCGACCCCGGCCCGGATCATCCGGTGCACCAGCGCGCCCTTGGGGTCGGTGGCGGGCACGCCGTGCACGCCCGACAGCAACAGCGGGTGGTGGGTGAGCAGCAACTGCGCCCCGGACGAGACTGCCTCGGCGACGGTCGCAGGCACGCAGTCGACGGCCAGCAGCACCCGCTCGACCCGCTCCCCCGGGTCGCCGCAGGTCAGGCCCACGGCGTCCCAGGACTCCGCGGTCGAGGGCGGGTACCAGCCGTCGAGGGCGGCGAGGACGTCGGCGAGGCTCGGCACGGCTGGCAACGCTACTGCCTGGTCCGGCCGCACGGAATGCGCCGGTGGCTCACGTGCGGCGCCCGGCCGCCGATGAACCAAGGACAGGGGATTCGATGCAGGAGCACTTCAGTGGCTGAAACGACCGCACGGATGCGGCATGCTGCGACCGTCTCTCGGCGCCGGGTGGTAACCACGGTGGCCGGCACGGTGCTGGTGGTGTGCGCGGAATTCGCGATGCTCAGCGGCGTGTACGGCCGGGTCGGACCGGTGGCCGATGCCCAGGTCGCCGTCGCCGGGCTGCATGGCCAACTGCAGTGGGCCACCGCCACCCAGACCACCGCCACCCAGACCACCGCCACCCAGACCAAAGCGCTCGGGCGGCAGGCGGTCGCGGTGAGCCGGCAGCTGTCGGGTACCGGCGTGCCGGCCAGCCGGCTCCGCGAGACCGGTGCGAGCGTGGCGGCCGGAGCGGCCGACCTGGCCAGCCTGCGGGCCACCGTGGCCGACGTCGACCGGGCCCTGGCCGAGCGGCACCGGCGGCTGGACCTGCAGGCCAGGCTCAGCTACGCGCTGTTGCTGGTGGCGGCCTCGCTGGGCTGGATGGTGTGGTTCCGCCGGCTGGTGGACCGGCACCGGGTGCTGCAGCAGCAGTTGACCGAGCAGCAGTCCCGGGCGGTCGGCGAGCAGCGACTGGCCGCGCTGGTGCGCAATGCCGCCGATGTGGTGGCGGTCTGCGACGCCGACTCGACGGTGTCCTACGTGACCCCGTCGGTGGCCGCGGTGCTGGGAGTGCCCGGCGACGAGCTGGTCGGCACCCGGCTGACGCGGTTGGTGCACCCGAACGACCTGAGCCCGCTGCTGCACCTGCTGACCACCCCGGGGCAGGGCGAGGAGGCCCCGCTGGAGCTGCGGATGCTGCACGCCGACGGCCGGGTGCTGCACGTCGAGGGCACCGTCGGCAACCTGCTCGGCGACCAGACCGTCCAGGGCCTGGTGTTCACCCTGCGCGATGTCACCACCCGCCACGAGCTGCAGGACCGGCTCAGCCACCAGGCCTTCCACGACTCGCTGACCGGGATGGCCAACCGGCAGCTGTTCGACGACCGGCTCGCCCACGCGCTGGTCGGCAGGCCGGGGGCGCCGACCCAGCTGGTGGTGCTGCTGTGCGACCTGGACGACTTCAAGTCCATCAACGACAGCCTGGGACACGGCTTCGGCGACCAGGTGCTGGTCGAGGTGGCCCGCCGGCTGCGCGGCGTGATCCGGGCCGGTGACACCGCGGCCCGGCTGGGTGGCGACGAGTTCGCGATCCTGGTGGACGCCGCGGACCTCGCCGAGGCGCACACCCTGGCCGAGCGGGTCCAGGCCGCGCTGGCCCCGGCGCTGGTGCTGGGCGAGCGCACCGTCACCGTCCGGGCGAGCATCGGGCTGGCCCAGGCGGTACCCGGCGAGATGACCGCCGAGGAGGTGCTGCGCAACGCCGAGGTCGCGATGTACTCGGCCAAGGACGGCGGCGAGTCCGGCATCGCGCTGTACGAGTCCCGGTTGCACGCAGAGGCGCTCGAGCGGCTGGAGCTGCGGGCCGACCTGCAGCGCGCCCTGAACCGGACCGAGCTGATCCTGCACTACCAGCCGACCGTGGAGCTGGCCACCGGCCGGGTGGTCGGGTTCGAGGCGCTGGTCCGCTGGCAGCACCCGAGTCGCGGCTTCCTGTCGCCGGCACTGTTCATCCCGATGGCCGAGGAGACCGGGCTGATCCTGCCGTTGGGCGCCTGGGTGCTGCGCGAGGCGTGCGTGGCGGCGGCCGGCATGCAGCGCGGCGGCCTGAGCCCCACCATGTCGGTGAACGTCTCCGCCCAGCAGTTGG
>JAVEEO010000231.1 GCA_030840415.1 Pseudonocardiales bacterium
CAGCAGCGCCCCGGGCTGGTTGGTGACCGGCGGCCAGCCGGGCACCGTCACCGAGCCGCCGGTCACCAGCGCCGCCGCCAGGAACGGGGCGGCGTTGGACAGGTCCGGCTCGATCACCTGGTCGGGCAGCCGGATGGCGCCGGGAGCGACCCGCCACCGGTCGGCGGCATCGGTGTCGACGTCCACCCCCGCCGCCCGCAGCGCGGCCACCGTCATCTCGATGTGCGGCAGCGACGGCAGGCCGCTGCCGGTGTGCACCAGCTCCAGGCCCTTGTCGAACCGGGCACCGGCCAGCAGCAGCGCCGAGACGAACTGCGAGGACGCGGCGGCGTCGATCCGGACCAGGCCGCCGGGCAGCGAACCGGTGCCGCGCACGGTGAACGGCAGGCTGCCCCGGCCCTCGTCCTGGACAATCGCTCCGGCCTGGCGCAGGCCGTCGATCAAAGTGCTCATCGGACGGGTCCGGGCCGCCGGATCACCGTCGAAGGCGCTGTCCCCGGCCGCCAGCGCGGCCAGCGGCGGCACGAACCGCATCACCGTCCCGGCCAGGCCACAGTCCACCGGGCCGCCGCGCAGCCCACCGGGCTCGACCAGCCAGTCCGGGCCGTCGTCGCGCACGCCGATCCCGAGGCCGCGCAGGGCCGCCGCCATCAGCAGCGTGTCGCGTGCTCGCAGCGGGGCGCCGATCCTCGTCGGACCGTCCGAGAGCGCGGCCAACACCAGCGCCCGGTTGGTCAGCGACTTCGACCCGGGCAGTTCGACGGTGGCGTCCACCGGCCCCGCGGCGGTCGGTGCGGTCCACGGCTCGGCGGTCATGCCACCAGTATGAGAGCTCACGCCGCCGCTCGATCCGACATCGTCCGGACCGGGATCAGTCCTGTCCGGCCTCGTGGCGGCTGCCGGCCCGGGTCCGGCGCGGGTCGGGACCGGCCTCGGCCGGAAAGCGGCGGCGGAACTCGGCCTCCAGCCCGAGCATGCGCTCGGTGTGGTGCTGCAAGGCGTCCTCGCTGCCGCCGAGCAGGGTGTCGTGCCGGGTGTCGTGCAGGTGCTTGAGCTCGCGTCGTAGGTCGTCGTCGGCCAGTGCCGCCGGGTCGATGCCGTTCGGGTGCGCTGCCATTCGGGCTCCTTGGCTCAGGTGCGACCTGGCAGCCGGCCACTCGGTCCAGGTCTGCCGCTTTCGCTGCCGATTATGCCCGCGGGGTCCGCCCGCCGCTTCGTCGCACCTGTCCGGTCACAGCGGCAGCCGCTCCTGCTCGGCGACCACGACCGGCTCGATCAGCTGCGGCCCGTCGTTGCGGACGTTGCCCACCGCCGGCGAGACGACGTAGGGCTCCAGCCGCGCCTCTGGGAGCTGGTCGAGGATCTTGCGCGCGGTCGCCGGGTCGTCGCTGGAGCAGTCGAGCCAGGCGGCTCGCAGTTCGGGGGGCACCAGCACCGGGTTGCGGTCGTGGATCTCGCCCAGCAGATCGGTGGCCTGCTGGGTGATGATGGTGCAGGTCCAAAGCCACCGGTTGGGGTCGTCGTCGGCCAGCAGCGGGTCGCGCCACAGTTCGTAGAGGCCGGCCATCGCCAGCGGCCGGCCGTCCGGGTCGTGCAGGAAGTGTGGGACCTTGCCGGTGTCGGTCTTCTGCCACTCGTAGTAGCCCTCGGCCGGAATCAGGCACCGGCGCCGGGCCGCGGCCTTCTTGAACGCCGGCTTCTCGGTCACCGTCTCGATCCGGGCGTTGATCATCCGGGCGCCGCCCTTGGGGTCCTTCGACCAGCTGGGCACCAGGCCCCAGCGCAGCGTGCGCAGCTGGCGCACCGGATGGGCATCAGCCGGCTTGTCCGGCTCGGCGTGCTCCTCCCTGACGGGCCGCCGCAGGATCGCCCGCACCGGATCGGTGGGCGCGACGTTCCAGGACGGCGGCGGCTGCTCACCGATCACCTCCTCGACGTCGAACTCGTCGAACAGGTAGGCCGTCGAGGCCGAACTCACGTAGCGACCGCACATGCTTGCGATTGTGCCGTACCGGAGCCGACGATCGCCTTGCAGATACGGCAGGATGGCGCCACTGCCGGCGACACGCGCACCGGCTGACCCGACGACCGGACGGAGTTGGCGATGGCACGGCTGACCATCCAGACGCCGGTCGGCCCGGCGATCGTGGAACTGGATGCGGTTGCCGACGCGCGGCGGCTGCTGGTGATCGGCCACGGCGCCGGCGGCGGCATCGACGCACCGGACCTGCTGGCCGTCGGCAAGTCCTGCCTGGCCCGGGGCATCAGCGTCGCCCGGGTGCTGCAGCCGTACCGGGTGGCCGGCAAGAAGGGCGTTCCGCAGACCGGCACGCTGGACCAGGCCTGGCGGGCGGTGATCGCCTCGCTGGGCCGGCGCAAGGCGACCGCCGGGCTCGAGTTCGTCTATGCCGGCCGCTCGTCCGGTGCCCGGGTGGCCTGCCGGTGCGCCGCGGACGAGTCCAGCCGGCCGCGGGCGATCGCCGTGGTGGCGCTGGCCTTTCCGCTGCACCCGCCGGGACGTCCGGACAAGTCGCGGCTGGCCGAGCTGGCCGGGGTGCCGGTGCCGGTGCTGGTGGTGCAGGGCCTCAACGACCCGTTCGGCATGCCGCCACCGGCGCCCGGACGCCGGATCGAACAGGTGCCCGGCGACCACGGCCTCAAGCGCGGCACCGCCGGCATCGGCGAGCTGGTCGCGGGCTGGATCGAGGCCCTGCCAGCGGACCGCACCACCTGACAGCCGGACCGCGCCGCCTGACAGCGCCTGACAGCCGGACCCCGGACGAGCTCAAGCAGGTGGTCGGCGGCCAGACCCTCACCGACCCCCGCTGACCCGGCCAGGCGAGCGGCCGCCCGATGGGGCCAGCCCGGGGTGACAAGCACAGCCGGCAGTGCCAGAGTCGGCGAATGGACGACGACCGTGCCGGCATCACCGAATTCCTCGCCGCCCGCGACTTGCTGCTGAGCGCCCGTGGCGATCTGACCAGCGCCTATCAGCGCTTCCAGTGGCCGCGACCGGAGTGGTTCAACTGGGCGCTGGACTACTTCGACGGCGTGCTGGCCGCCGAGCACGGCGACCAGGAGGCCTTGCGGCTGATCGAGGACGACGGGACGCAGGCGTCCTACACCTTCGGACAGCTGTCGGACAGCTCGTCCCGGCTGGCGGCCTGGCTGGCCGCCCACGGGGTGAGCCGGGGCATGCGGGTGCTGCTGGTGCTGGGCAACCAGGTGGAGCTGTGGGAGTCGATGCTGGCCTGCATGAAGCTGGGCGCGGTGATCATCCCCGCGACCACGCTGCTGTCGCCGGCCGACCTCGCCGACCGGCTGGAGCGCGGCACGGTCGGTGCGGTGATCAGCCGGTCGGACCTGACCGCCGGCTTCGGTGCGGCCGGGCAGCGCGGCGACTACCTCGCGGTGGCGACCGGCGAACCGGTGGCCGGCTGGCTCGACTATGCCGAGGCCGCCGGCTTCGATCAGCGCTACCGGCCGGACGCGCCGACCGCCGGGACGGACCCGCTGCTGCTGTACTTCACCTCGGGCACCACCGCCCAGCCCAAGCTGGTGGAGCACACCCACCTGAGCTACCCGATCGGGCACCTGTCGACGATGTACTGGATCGGGCTGCGCCCCGGTGACGTGCACCTCAACGTTTCCTCGCCGGGCTGGGCCAAGCACGCCTGGTCGTGCTTCTTCGCGCCGTGGAATGCCGGCGCCACCGTGGTGCTGTTCAACTACCTCCGCTTCGACGCCGCCCGGATGCTGGACGTGCTGCGCGATGCCCGGGTGACCACCTTCTGCGCGCCGCCGACGGTGTGGCGGATGCTGGTGCAGCAGGACCTGACCCGGTGGCAGCTGTCGCTGCGCGAGGTGGTCGGCGCCGGCGAGCCGTTGAACCCGGAGGTCATCGAGCGGGTCCGGCAGGCCTGGTCGCTGACCATCCGGGACGGTTTCGGCCAGACCGAGACCACCGCCCAGATCGGCAACCCACCCGGCCTGCCCGTCAAGCCGGGATCGATGGGCCGGCCGCTGCCCGGCTACCGGGTGGTACTGGCCGACCCGGTGACGGGGCAACCGGTGGCTTCGGCGAGCGAGGTGACGATCGAGGGTGAGATCTGCCTGGACCTGTCAGAGCGTCCGGTCGGCCTGATGGTGGGTTACCGCGACGACGCCGAGCGCAACGATGCCGCGATGGCACACGGGCTCTACCACACCGGCGACGTCGCTTCCCTCGATCCGGACGGCTACATCACCTACGTCGGGCGTACCGACGACGTGTTCAAGTCCAGTGACTACCGGATCAGCCCGTTCGAGCGGGAGAGCGTGCTGTTCATGCACCCGGCGGTGGCGGAGGCGGCCGTGGTTCCCGCGCCCGACGAGATCCGGCTGTCGGTGCCCAAGGCCTACGTGGTGCTGGCCGCCGGGCAGTCGCCGTCCGCCGAGCTCGCCGCAGCAATCCTGGCGTTCTGCCGGGAGCAGCTGGCTCCGTACAAGCGGATCCGCCGGCTGGAGTTCGCCGAGCTGCCCAAGACGATCAGCGGCAAGATCCGCCGGGTGGACCTGCGCCAGGCCGAGCGGGGCCGGGGCGAGCAGCGAGCGGCGGGGGAGTACCGCGAGGAGGACTTCGCGCGCTAGGCCGCCGAGGGCTGCGACCTCAGGCGGTACCGATCGGTGCCGTGCTGGCACCGCTGAGCCGCAGCAGGTCGGACGGGGCCAGTTCCAGCTGCAGTCCCCGCTTGCCGGCCGAGACGAACACCGTGTCGAACTCGGTGATCGAGGAGTCGGCCAGCACGGCTATCGGGCTCTTGTGGCCGAGCGGGCTGATCCCGCCGAGCACGTACCCGGTGGCCCGCTGCGCCTTGGCCGGGTCGGCGAGTTCGGCCCGCCGGCCCCCGGCGGCGCTGGCCAGTGCCTTGAGGTTGAGCCGGCCGGCCACCGGCACCACCGCGCACACCAGCCGGTCGTCGACGGCCGCGATCAGGGTCTTGAACATCCGGCGCGGGTCCACTCCGAGCAGCGCGGCCGCCTCCTCGCCGTAGGAGGTGGCCCGGCTGTCGTGCGGATAGGGGTGCACGGTGTAGCCCACCCGCGCCCGGTCCAGCACGACGGTCGCCGGAGTTCCACCACTCATGACCGTGATCCTGCCAGCCGGATGGCCGCGGTGCCGGCGTGCGCCGCGCGGAGCGCACCGGCGACAATGGATCCATGCGCGAGATACGCACGTCCGCCAGTGATTCCGGCGAGCCGATCCGGCTGGGCCAGTTCCTGAAACTGGCCG
>JAVEEO010000261.1 GCA_030840415.1 Pseudonocardiales bacterium
GCTCGGCCAGCGACTCCGCCTCACCCTGGACGGCGGTGACCCGATCCGAGACGCCGGCCTCAGCCGCCCGGCGCATCAGGGTGGCGAGCGCGTCGATGCTGACATCGACCACGGTGACGACGGCCCCCTCGGCCGCCAGTGGCACGGCCAGGCCACCGGATCCGCCACCGCAGTCGAGCACCCGAGGGGCGCCGATCTGCTGAGCCCCGTCCGGCCGCGCCCAGCCCGGCCGCGCCTGTTCGGCGTGCTCGACCGCAGCCCGCTTCACTTGCTCCTGCACGATCCGGCTCAGGCCGGCCCACAGCAGCGGCGAGCGGCCGTGCGATGGCCACGCAGCCCGGGCGCCCACGCAGGTGTCCCCCGCGACCGGTACCGGTGCATCGCTAGCCACACCTACAGACACTAGCGCCGCGGCAGGGCTCAACTGGCGACTCCGAGTACCAGCCCGCCGACCATCCGCTCGGCAATCGCGATGAATTCACCGGCTGCGCGCAACAGATCGTCGGCATCGCGCTCGGACACCACGCTGGTAGCCCCTGCCTCGATGGCCGCTCGGCGCTGCGCGCTGTCGGCGAAGTACACGGTCCACTCCGCGAGTTCCGGCGCGACCCCCTCGAGCAGCACCCACGCGCTGGTCGGCCGGCGACGGCTGGCCGCTACCGGACGGGCCCGCAGCGCCAGCAGCGCGGCGGCTGCCCGCAGCGCGGCGAGGTGGGCCGAGCGGTACTTCTCCGGAGCGCGTGGTTCCAGCACGGCCTCGGCCCTGGTGGTCTTGGCCTGCGACAGCAACGACTCCACGCTGGACGGCAGCAGACTGGTCATGACGCGCTCCCTTCGGGATGCCGACGGCTGGACCGGAGCCAGCAGTTATTCGAACCTATGTTCGAACAGTAGCACGCTCGGACCGGAAGTCCAGAGACGGCGCGGGCGGGTCGCGGAGCAAGCAACGAAGGCATGCTGCGAAGGCTAGGGACACCCTCTGACAACAGCAGTTTTCAGCGGACGCCGAGCCCGGCAACCGCCCCGATCACGACCACCGACGGGGCACCCACCCCGGCCTGGCGCACCGCCACGGCGAGGCCGCCCAGTGTCGAGCGCACCACCTGCTGGTCCGGCAGGGTCGCCCGGTGGATCGCCGCCGCCGGTGTGTCGGCCGGGCGGCCGTGCTCGATCAACTCGGCGGTGATGCCGGCCAGCCCCTCCATCCCCATCAGCACCACCAGAGTGGCCGGTCCCACCGCCAGCTCGGGCCAGTTCCAGCCCGCCTCGGCCCGGCCCGGGTCGCGGTGCCCCGAGACCACCGCGAAGTCGGCGGCCAGGCCCCGGTGGGTGACCGGAATGCCGGCGGCGGCCGGTGCGGCGATCGCCGAGGTGATGCCCGGCACCACCTGGACGTCGATGCCGGCCTCGACGCAGGCCGCCACCTCCTCGCCGCCGCGGCCGAAGACGAACGGGTCTCCGCCCTTGAGCCGCACCACCCGGCTGCCCCGCCGGGCCCGGTCGACGATCACGGCGTTGATCTCGTCCTGGGTGAGGTTGTGCCGGTGGGCGGACTTGCCACAGTCGATGATCTCGACGCCCGGGTCTAGGGCGTCCAGCAGCGAGCGGGGCGCCAGCCGGTCGGTGACGACGACGTCGGCCTCCAGCAGCAGCCGCCGGCCCCGGACCGTGATCAGTTCCGGATCCCCCGGGCCGCCGCCGACCAGCGCGACGCTGCCCGACCCGGCCGGGCGCACCGGCCGGCTGGCCAACCCGCCGGTCTCCAGCGCGGCGGCGATCAGGTTGCGCAGCTCGACCGCCCGGCGCGGGTCGTCGCCGGCATTGACCGACACGGTCAGCTCGCCGCTGTGCAGGATGGCCGGCACCCGGGCGCTGCCGGCGGTGGCCTCGTCGGCCCGGATGCAGAAGATCCGGGACGCGGCGGCCTCCTCGGCGACCATGGCGTTGACCGAGGGGTCATCGGTCGCGGTCACCGCCAGCCAGGCCTGCGCCAGGTCGCCGGTACGGTAGCGCCGGCGCACCACCTCGATGCCGGAGCCGGCCAGCTCGGCCACCACCTCGGGGGCGATCACCTGCACCTCGGCCCCGGCCTCGGTGAAGGTCTTGGCGCGGCGGGCCGCCACGGCACCGCCGCCGACGATGACGACCCGGCGTCCGAGCAGGTCCAGCAGAATCGGCAGTCCGGTCACCGCAGCAGTCTCCCCTGCCGGCCGGCCCCACCGCGAACCTGCCTGAGCCCAGCACGCGGCAGGGGCCGCCGCACAGCCGGGTGTCGGTCGGGTTCAGCCGCTGAAGTCGCGGGCCAGCGTGGTCAGCGCCTGGGCACAGGCCCGGACGCTGTCCAGCTCGACCCATTCGACCTCGGCATGGGCGCCGTCCCCGCTGGGCCCGAACAGCACCGTTGGGATGCCGGCGGCGGCGAGGAAGGCCGAGTCGGCCCAGTAGCTCAGCCCGGTGGGGATTCGTGGCCGGGCATCGGTGCGCATCGCGGCATCGAGCATCCCGGTCACGATCGGCTCGTGGTCCGAGGTCTGCAGGCCGTGCCTGGCCAGGGTGGTCCGGGTCCGGACGGTGAGGTCGGGCTGGTCGCGACGGCACCGGTCGAGCAGCCTGGCGACGTCCGCCTCGACCTCGCCGACCGTCTGGCCCGGCAGGGTGCGCCGCTCGATGGTCAGGACGCACCGCTCGGGAATGGTCGAGGCCTCGCTGCCGCCGCTGATCAGCGAGGCGTGCACCGTGCTGTGGCCCAGCAACGGGTGCGGCGGCCGGGTGGCCAACTCCCGGTCGAACCGGTCAAGGGCGACCAGCACCGGGCCGGTCCGGCTGATCGCGTCAATGCCCAGGTGCGGCCGCGAGCCGTGCGCCGCCCGGCCGATCACCTCGATCTCGGTCCAGACGAATCCCTTGTGCGCCACGGCGATCTCGAGCTCGGTGGGTTCGGTCACGACGGCGGCGTCCACCGCTACCCCGTCGGTGCCCAGCCGGTTCAGGACCGCCTGGATGCCGGTGCTGGCGTGCTCCTCGTCGGCGACCGCGGCGACCAGGACCTGGCCGCTGATGCCGGCCGCGGTGGCGTCCCGGCAGGCAACCAGGGCCGCCGCCAGCCCGGACTTCATGTCGTAGCTACCCCGTCCGTACAGCCGGCCGGCGTCCACCACGGCGGCCAGCGGATCGGCCATGCTGCCGTGACCGACGGTGTCGGTGTGCCCGCACAGCAGCAGGGTCCGCCCGTGCCGGCCGGTGCCACCCCGCACGAGCACGTTGGGCCGGCCGTCCGGGCCGGAAACGGTGCGGGTGTCCAGGCCGCAGGCGGCCGCCCAGTCCCGCACGAAGCCGGCGATGGCGTGCTCGCCGGCACCGCCGGCGACCAGCGACGGGTTGACCGAGTCGATGCCGACCAGTTCGGCCGTCAGCGCCAGCACGTCCTGGTTGCGGGGGTCACTCATCGGCGAGCCTGACCAGCGCGGTGGCCAGCACGTCGATGCCCCGCGCGCACGCCTCGGGGGTCGAGTACTCGCGAGGATTGTGGCTGATGCCGTCGTACTCGCCCCGGACGAAGATCATCGCGGCAGGGCAGATCGCGGCCATCTCCTGGGCGTCGTGACCGGCACCGGACAGCAGGGACATCTGGTCCAGGCCGTGATCGCCGGCCGCGGCGGCGATCACCTGCTGGACGCGAGCGTCGAATGGGACGTGTGCCGTTCTGGCCATTCGCCTGGTGCTCACGGTGATCCCGGATCCAACGAGGCTGTCGAGGTAATCGGCGAGGTCGGCCTCGGCCCGGGCCATCTGCTCGTCGTCGGGATTGCGGAGGTCGACCGTCAGCTCCGCGCGGGCCGGCACGATATTGGTCAGGTCGGGATGCACCGCGAGGTGCCCGACGGTGGCCCGCAGCTCGCCGTAACCGGCGCAATCCACCATCTCCCGTAGCCGCAACACGATCCGCGCCGCCGCGATGCCGGCGTCGGCGCGCAGCTCGGTCGGGGTGGTGCCGGCGTGCGCGGCGCGTCCGGTGATGGTGACCTGCTGCCAGGAGATGCCCTGTACCCCGGTGACGACCCCGACGCTCAGCCCGGCCCGGGCCAGCACCGGCCCCTGCTCGATATGGCACTCGACGTAGGCGTGCGGCGGGTCGAACCGCGCCGGCCCGTCGCCGGCGAAGCCGGTGCGCGTCAGCTCCGCCCCGACGCTGATCCCATCGCGGTCGATCAGGTCGTGCGCGACAGCTAGCGGGATCCGGCCGGCGGCGACGGCACTGCCGAGCATGTCGGTGCCGAACCGGACGCCCTCCTCCTCGGTGAACACCACGACCTCGATGGGCCGGCGGGTACTGATGCCACGCTCGTCCAGGGTCCGGACCACCTCCAGGCCGCCGAGCACCCCGAGGCAGCCGTCGAAGGCTCCGGCGGTGGCGACACTGTCCAGGTGCGAACCGGTGACGACCGGCGCGGCATCGGCATCAGTGCCCGGCCGCCGGGCAATGATGTTGCCCATCGGATCGACCCGCAGGTCCAGGCCGGCCTCGCGCAACCAGCCGATCACCAGCCGGCGCCCCTCGGCATCGGCGTCGGTCAGGGCCAGCCGGTTGACCCCGCGCAGCCCGGTGCGCTCGTCGTGGTAGGCGCCGATCTCAGCCAGCTCCATCAGGGTGCGCCACAGCCGATCGCCGTCGATCGTCAGAGGGGAACCGGTCATCAGGCGTCCTCGGTGGGTGGTGGAGCTGTCGTGCTCGGATTGGCGGTGCTGCTCTCGGTGGACAGCAGCACCACAGTGGAGCCCGCGGCGATACCCAGGTGTTCGCGGAGTTCCGGAGTCCGCATAACCAGCCGTAGGGCCGCCAGGGTGGCCGCTCCACACGGGCCGCTGGGCACGCCGGCGGCAGCAAGCTCACCGGCCGCCTCGACCACCGCCGGGTCGCCGACCGCGACGGCGGCGTCCAGGCCATGCTCGAGGTACGGCCAGGCGGCACTTGAAGGCGTTTCGCAGCACAATCCGCTCATGATGGTCGGCGAGGTGGCGACGGTGACCTGCTCGCCGGCTTGCAGGCTGCGCAGCACGCAGGCCGCCGCCTCCGGCTCCACCGACAGCAGGGCCGGCGGATTCCGGATGCCGGGGCGCCGGTAGTGCCCGATCGCGGCCTGGGCGAGCGAGCCGACCCCGACCGGAACGACCAGCAGGTCGAGCACCGGGTCGGCCAGCTGCTCGTCCAGCTCGGCGAACAGGGTGGTGTACCCCTCGACGATCCAGGACGGGATCTCCTCGTAACCAGGCCAGGCGGTGTCCTGCACCAGCAGCGCACCGCTGTGCTCGGCGTCCTCGACGGCGGCGGCGACCGCCTGGTCGTAGGAATCGGAGACCACGCTCACCGTCGCGCCCTCGTCCGCGATCGCGGTGACCGCGGCCGGGTGGACGCCGGCCGGTACGAAGATCCGGGCGGCCAGCCCGCGCTGGGCGGCCACCCGGGCCACTGCCCGGCCGTGGTTGCCGTCGGTGGCGGCCACCAGCGCCGTCACCTCACGCCGACCGTTGAGCGCCCGGTCCACCGCCCACGACGCGCCGAGGATCTTGAACGCCGGCAGGCCGAACCGGTCCGACTCGTCCTTCACCAGCAGCCGCCCGACCGCCAGTGCGGCGGCCAGCTCCGGCGCCTCGACGAGCGGGGTGGGCCGGTAACCGGGCAGCGACCGATGGAACTCGAGCGAGCTGCTGACCGGCGCCGGGGCAGACCAGCCGCGCGCCGGGTGGCCGGCTGTCCAGATCGAGGAGCGCGGCGCGGTCACGCCGGTAACCTAGGCGGCCGGGCCGCGCCGGTCCAGCGACGGTCCGGAGCATCGACGGATTCGGATATCCAACCGGATGATCAAGCGCTTGCGAACGTCAATGTTTGTTATTCGTGAATTGTCCTCTTAGCTCTTGCTTAAGCAGATCTGTCTGTTGTTAGATCAGGCACCCACCGAATATCTGTCCGTTTATTGCCTATTTACTACCTATACGACGCCGCTCCATCCGGAGTCCCCGGAGCCTGCGCGTCTGCTTTGACGCGCCCCCGAGGGCAAGGCCTTGCTGCCGGTTCGTCTGCACTGGAGGG
>JAVEEO010000276.1 GCA_030840415.1 Pseudonocardiales bacterium
CAAGGTCACCGTGACGCTGTGGCTCTGGCCGTTCGAGTCGGTGTAGCCGATCCGCACCTGGTCACCGGGCTTGTGCTGGGCCAGCGTGCTGGACAGCCCGCTGGCCGTGCTGATCGCGGTGTTGTCCACCGCGGTGACGGTGTCACCGGCCTGCAGCCCGGCCTTGGCGGCGGCCGAGCCGTCCACGACGCCGGCGATGGTGGCGGCCTGGCTGTTCGGCGACAGCTGGACGCCGAGGAAGGCCGGGTAGCCGATGTGCACGGTGCTGCTGGCCTTGCCGGACTCGATCTGGTCGGCGATGGTCACCGCCTTGGCGATCGGGATGGCGTAGCCGGTGATGGGAGCGGCCGTGCCATTGCCAGCGCCGAACCGGGACGAGCTCGACGAGGCCGCGGTGTCGATGCCGACCACGCTGCCACCGGCGTCGTACAGCGGGCCGCCGGAGTCGCCGGCCTCGATGGCGGCGTTGATCTCGATCATCCCGGTCAACCGTTCGGCGTTGCTGCCGTTCGAGTCACTGGCGGTCAGGGACTGGTTCAGCGCGGTCACGGTGCCCGGCGCGGCGGTCGGCGTCCCGCCGGTGCCACCGGCATTGCCCACCGCGGTGACGGCATCGCCGACCGCGACCTTCGCCGAGTCACCCAGCCTGGCGGTGGCCAGGCCGCTGGCGTCCTTGAGCTGCAGCACCGAGACGTCATCGCTGGGATCGGTCCCCACCACGGTGGCGGTGTAGCTCTTGCCGGTGCTCACCACCGTCACGGTGATCGCGGTCGAGCCTTCGACGACGTGGTTGTTGGTCAGGATCTCACCGTCCGGGCTCAGCACGATGCCGGTGCCTGCGGCCTTGCCCTGGCCGTAGTTCAGCGTGGTGGTGATGTCGACGACGCCGACCTGCTGGGCGGCGGTTGCCTTGCCGGTGGCCTGGTTCGCGGTCGATCCGGAGCCAGAACCGGAACCGGAGCCGGTGTCGGGCGAGGTGCCGCCGAACGGGAACCCGAAGCCGTTGCCGTCCGGCGAGGCCTGGCCGGTCCCGTTCTGCCCGAACGGGTTCTGGCTGGTCGGGGAGTTCAGCGCGGTCTGCTGGGTTGACCCCGAGCCCGGCCGATCGACCGCCAGCGCGATGCCGCCGGCGGCCAGCGCAGTCACGGCGGCAGCAGCCACCGAACCGATCAGCAGCCGGTGCGAGCGCGGCTTGGCCGGCACCGGCGGTGGGGTCCAGTACGGCTGCGCCGGGTAGGGCGGCTGGCCCGGGTAGTGCTGGGCCGCCGACCAGGCCTGCTGGTGCTCGGTGGGCACGAAGTAGGGCTGCTCCGACGGTGCGCCGGTGAACGGGGGCTGCCCGCCGCCGTACTGCTGCCCGGAGGAGTTCTGCCCGTACGGATTCTGCCCGTACGGATTCTGCCCGTAATACGAAGGTGGCCCGTACGTGCCCTGCTCGGATGAGCCGATTGCGTAAGGGTTCTGCCCGTACGGCACCTGACCGTACTGGCCGGGCGCGACCTGGGGCGGCTGCCAACCGGGCGCGGCCGGCGGCTGGTCGGGCGGGGCGAGCCGGTCGTCAGCCGGGTTGCCGGAAGGCTCGGGGATGGACTGGTCGCTCACGCTGACCCACCTCTGTTCGCGTCGTGTCTTGCTTTCCTACGACACGAGCTAACCCGCGCCACCTCGCCGCTTGCTTGGCGTTTGCGCAGAGCTGGCTGTGAACGACGGCCGACCCGGCACGCCGGGCTCAGGCGTCCCGCTTGGCCACCAGGGTCAGCACGTCGTAGGTGGCGACCAGCTCGTCGTCCTGGTTGCGGACGATCAGGTCCCAGCGCACCTCGCCGTAGTTCTCGGTCTGACGCGCCTTCTTCTCCTTGCAGGTCAGCTGTGCCCGGATCGAGTCGCCCACCTTGACCGGGGTGATGAAGCGCAGGTTGTCCAGGCCGTAGTTGGCCAGCACCGGTCCGGGCGACGGCTCGACGAACAGGCCGGCGACCCGGGAGATCACGTAGTAGCCGTGCGCGACGATGCCGCCGAACAGCGGATTGGCCGCGGCGGCCTCGGGGTCGGTGTGGGCGTAGAACGAATCGCCGGTCAGGGCCACGAACGAGTCGATGTCCTCGGCCGTCACGGTGTGGCTGTCGGTGAACAGCACCTGCCCGATGGCCAGATCCTCCAGGTGCTTGCGGAACGGGTGCTCGTCCTCGGTGACGGTGGGCGCACCGGGCGTCCAGCGCCCGGTGACGGCGGCCAGCGCCCGCGGCGAACCCTGCACGGCGGTGCGCTGCATCAGCTGCAGCACGCCGCGGATGCCACCCAGCTCCTCGCCACCGCCGGCCCGGCCGGGACCGCCGTGCACCAGCATCGGCAACGGCGAGCCGTGCCCGGTCGAGCTGCGGGCGTCGTCGCGGTCGATCACCAGCATCCGGCCGTGGTGGGCGGCCGTGCCCAGCACCACGTCACGCACGAAGCCGGGGTCGTAGGAGTAGACCGAGCCCGCCAGCGAGCCCTCGCCCAGTGCGGCGAGCTCGATCACCTCGTCGGTGCCCTGGTAGCCGATCAGGGTGGCCACCGGGCCGAACGGCTCGACGGTGTGCACGGTCTCGGCGGTGGCGCTGCGGGCCCGCAGCACGGTGGGAGCCACGAACGCGCCCTGCTCCGGCAGCGCCTTGGCGGCCGGCGAGTCCAGGCCGCCGATCACCACGTCGGCGTCGGCGGCCAGCTTCTGCAGGTTCTTGGCCAGCTCGTCGCGCTGTTCCAGGGTGGCCAGCGCGCCCATCGTGGTGCCCTCGGTGCGCGGGTCGCCGACCACCACCTTGGCGAGCTTGGCCGTCAGGGCGTCGATGACCGCGTCGAGCTGTTCGGAGGGGACGAACGCCCGCCGGATCGCGGTGCACTTCTGCCCGGCCTTGACGGTGATCTCGCGGCTGAGCTCGCGGACGAACAGGTCGAACTCGGGCTCACCGGCAACCGCGTCCGGGCCGAGGATGGCGCAGTTGAGCGAGTCGGCCTCGGCGGTGAACTTCACCGATTCGCGAATCACCGTCGGGTGCTGGCGCAGTTGCCGGGCGGTGGCCGCCGAGCCGGTGAACGACACCATGTCCTGGCCGGTGAGGTGCTCGAGCAGGCCGTCGGGCGCCGCGCACACCAGCGAGATGCAACCGGGCGGCAGCAGCCCGGACTCGACCATGTCGGCGAAGACCTTCGCGGTCAGGTAGCCGGTCTGCTCGGCGGGCTTGACCACCACCGGGATGCCGGCCAGGAAGGCCGGGGCGAACTTCTCCAGCATGCCCCAGACCGGGAAGTTGAAGGCGTTGATGAACAGCGCCAGTCCGTGCTTCGGGGTGTAGATGTGCTGGGCGACGAACGAGCCGTCCTTGGAGAACTGCTCGACCGGGCCGTCGAGGTAGACCGTCGAGTCGGGCAGTTCGCGCCGGCCCTTGGACGAGTAGGCGAACAGCACCCCGATGCCGCCGTCGACGTCGAACTTGGAGTCGAACAGGGTGGCTCCGGTGGCGAAGGACAGCGGGTAGTAGTCCGATTCCCGCCGGTCGTTGAGGAACAGCGCCAACTGCTTGAGGATCGCGGCCCGCTCGGTGAAGGTCAGCCGGCGCAGCGCGGGGCCGCCGACGGTCCGGGCGTGGTGGTAGGCCGCTGCCACGTCGACCGGCTCGTCCGACCAGCGGGCGACCGGCTGGGAGGTAGAGGCGTCGAGCAGTTCGGTACCGGCATCGGTGGCGGTGTACCACTGGTCACCCAGGTACGAACGCAGCAACTCGGCCATCGGAGAGTCCCTTCAGATACTTCAACGGTTCGGCTACTTCGGTGTTCTCGGCTACTTCGGTGTTCTCGGCTACTTCGGTGTCCTTCGGTGTTCACGTCGTCGGTGGTTCGGCGGTCCTTGGTGTTTCGCGGTCCGCCCGGACTCGCGGCAGCTTGCCAGCGACCGGACTCCAAGCATAGACTAACCGAACGATCATTCGGTTTTCGGTTAGACCGACTTCGGCGCTGTTTCATCCAGGAAGACGCCGGTTTGGAGAGCTCATGGACACCGACCAGCAGCAGGTCGCCTTCGACGCGCTGATCGCCTCCGACGGCCGGGTCGAACCACGCGACTGGATGCCCGAGGGGTACCGCAAGACCCTGATCCGGCAGATCGCCCAGCACGCCCACTCCGAGATCATCGGCATGCAGCCGGAGGGCAACTGGATCACCCGGGCGCCGTCGCTGCGCCGCAAGGCCATCCTGCTCGCCAAGGTGCAGGACGAGGCCGGCCACGGGCTGTACCTGTACTCGGCGGCCGAGACGCTGGGGATGAGCCGGGAGGAGATGCTGGACCTGCTGCACGCCGGCCGGCAGCGCTATTCCTCCATCTTCAACTACCCGACACCGACCTGGGCGGACGTGGCCGCGATCGGCTGGCTGGTCGATGGCGCCGCGATCACCAACCAGGTGCCGCTCACCCGGTGCTCCTACGGCCCCTACGCACGCGCGATGATCCGGATCTGCAAGGAGGAGTCCTTCCACCAGCGGCAGGGCTTCGAGTCACAGCTGCAGCTGTCCAACGGCACGCCCGAGCAGCACGCGATGGCCCAGGACGCGATCGACCGGTGGTGGTGGCCGTCGCTGATGATGTTCGGCCCGCCCGACGACGACTCCCCCAACTCCGCCCAGTCGACCGCCTGGGGAATCAAGCGGTTCTCCAACGACGAGCTCCGCCAGCGCTTCGTCGACATCTGCGTTCCGCAGGCCCAGACGCTCGGGCTGACGCTGCCCGACCCCGACCTGTGCTGGAACGCCGAGCGCGGCCACTACGACTACGGCGTCATCGACTGGACCGAGTTCCAGCAGGTGCTCAAGGGCAACGGCCCGTGCAACCGGCAGCGCATCGCCACCCGCCGGCAGGCGCATTCCGACGGCGCCTGGGTGCGCGAGGCCGCCGCGGCCTATGCCGCCAAGAAGCAGGCGGCCGGGGCAACGGTGCCGGTGGCGGCATGAGCACCCCGAACAGCCCGCTGTGGGAGGTGTTCGTCCGGCCGTCCCGCGGCACCAACCACGTCCACGTCGGCTCGATACACGCCGCGGACGCGACGCTGGCACTGCAGAACGCCCGCGACCTCTACACCCGCCGCGGCGAGGGCGTGTCGATCTGGGTGGTGCGGTCGTCGGACGTCACCGCCAGCTCGCCGGAGGAGAAGGACTCCTTCTTCGAGCCGTCGGCCGACAAGCCCTACCGGCACCCGACCTTCTACACGATCCCGGACGGGGTCGAGCACCTGTGAGTGAGCATGGCAGTGAGTGAGCATGGCAGCGAACCAGGAGCGCCGGCGATGACCAGCCCGGTGAGTGAGCAGCCCGGCGCGGCACCGGCCAACGCCGACGTCGCGGCGTACGCGATCCGGCTCGGTGACGATGCGCTGATCCTGTCGCACCGGCTGTCGGAGTGGACCGCCCACGCGCCCCAGATCGAGGAGGATCTGGCGCTGGCCAACATCGCCCTCGACCTGCTCGGCCAGGCCCGCACCCTGCTCGCCTACGGCGGCGCGTTCAGCGGCCGCTCCGAGGACGACCTGGCCTACCTGCGTGAGGAACGCCAGTTCACCAACCTGCAGCTGACCGAGATCGAGAACGGCGACTTCGCCGTCACCATGATCCGGCAGCTGCTGTTCTCCTGCTACCAGCACGAGCTCTACCGCGACCTGGAGTCCTCCACCGACGCCCAGTTGGCCGCCATCGCCGCCAAGGCGGTCAAGGAGGTCTCCTATCACGTCGAGCACGCCAGCACCTGGGTGCTCCGGCTGGGCGACGGCACCGAGCTCAGCCACGACCGCACCCAGGCCGCCCTCGACGCGGTCTGGCCCTACAGCCACGAGCTGTTCGTCGACGACGAGCTGGTCAGGAGGATGGCCGACTCAGGCGTCGGCCCGCTGCCGTCCGTGCTGCGGCCGGCCTGGCTGGGCGCCGTCCAGGACGTCCTGACCGAGGCGACGCTGGTACTGCCCGACGACGACTGGCAGCCCTCGGGCGGGCGCAACGGCCTGCACACCGAAGGGTTCGGCTACCTGCTGGCCGAGATGCAGCACCTGCACCGGTCACACCCCGGGGCCCAGTGGTGACCCGGTGATGACCAGACCAGCCGAAACCGACCTCGAGCGACTGGCCGCACTGCGGCTGGCCGCGGCGGCGGTGCCCGACCCCGAGATTCCGGTGCTGACCATCGAGGACCTGGGCATCCTGCGCGACGTCCGGTTCGCCGCTGACGGCCAGCCCGAGGTGGTGCTGACGCCCACCTACTCCGGCTGCCCGGCGACCGAGGCGATCCGCTCCGACGTGCTGGCGCGCACCGGAAAGCTCGACCCGCAGGCCCGGGTCGTCGTCGAACTGGCCCCGGCCTGGACCACCGACTGGATCACCGACGACGGTCGCACCAAGCTGCGCGAGTACGGCATCGCACCGCCGCGGCCGACCCGGACCGGCCCGGTCCCGCTCCAGTTGGGCCGCCGGCCCGAGCCGGTGGTGCAGTGCCCGCGCTGCGGCTCCTCCGACACCGAGCTGGTCAGCCAGTTCGGCTCCACGCCGTGCAAGTCGCTGCGCCGCTGCCGCGGCTGCGCCGAGCCCTTCGACGAATTCAAGCCACTATGAACGCCGGCTTCCACTCCCTCGCCGTCACCCGGATCGAGCCGCTGACCGATCTGGCCTGCGCGGTGCAGTTCAGCGTGCCCGCCGAATTGCGGGACGCCTACGCCTTCACCCCCGGCCAGCACCTGACGCTGCGCCGGCCTCCCGCAGACGCCCAGGCAGCCAGCCAGGAGGAGCGCCGGACCTACTCGATCTGCTCCACGCCACAGGACCTCGCCGAGCGGGGCGAACTGCGGATCGGGGTCAAGCGGATCACCGCCGGGCTGTTCTCCGGCTGGCTCACCGGCGAGCTGCGGCCCGGGGCCACCATCGAGGTTATGACCCCGGCCGGGCGGTTCGGCACCGCGGTCGCCCCCGACAACGACCGGCACGTCGGGTGCCTGGCCGCCGGGTCCGGCATCACCCCGGTGCTGTCGATCCTCACCTCGATCCTGCGCACCGAGCCTGCCAGCCGGGTCAGCCTGGTGTACGGCAACCGGACCTCCAACGACGTGATGTTCCTGGAGGAGCTGGCCGATCTGAAGAACAGCTATCCGAGCCGGTTCACCCTGCTGCACGTGCTGTCGGGCGAGCCGCAGCTGTCGGACCTGCTGACCGGCCGCATCGACGAGGACAAGATCAACCTGCTGCTGGACGGGTTGTGCAAGGACGTCGACGAGTGGTACCTGTGCGGCCCGCTGTGGATGGTTACCACCGCCCGCGGCGCGCTGCAGGCCGGCGGGGTGCCCAGCTCGAGAGTGCACGCCGAGCTGTTCTACGTGGGCGACGAGCCGCCGGTGCCGGTGAGCGCCGCCGCTGCCCAGCACGCCGACTCCGACCGCAGCCAGGTGACGGTCACCCTGTCCGGCCGAACCTCGACCGTCTCGGTCGGCTACCACGGCCCGAGCATCCTCGACGCGGTGCTGGCCAGCCGTCCGGATGCCCCGTACGCCTGCAAGGGCGGGGTGTGCGGCACCTGCCGGGCCATGGTGACCGCCGGGTCGGTGTCGATGACCCGCAACTACGCGCTGGAGCCGGAGGAACTGGCCGCCGGGCTGGTGCTGGCCTGCCAGTCGCACCCGGAGACTCCGGAGGTCAGCCTGCAATTCCAGTGACCGCACCTCCACTAGCCTGAGTTACATGGATGCCACGGGCGCGGTTCCCATCGGCGCGCAGCCGGTCGAGGAAGTGGTGCACGTTCGCCGCCCGCGCTCGGTGATCGCGTTCGCCTGCTGGTTCGCCCTCGGGGTGGGAGTCGCCTACCTGGGCTTGCGCATCGTCGAGCAGCTGCGCACGGTGATCTACCTGCTGATGTTCTCGCTGCTGATCGGGGTGACCCTCGATCCGCTGATCCGGTTCCTGGAACGGCGCGGCATCCGCCGCTGGTTCGCCGCGCTGCTGACCTGGTTCGCCGTAGTGGCGCTGCTCAGTGCCCCCATCGTGCTGGCCGTCGACGCCGCCAGCACCCAGCTGCCGGCGCTGATCAAGTCGGGGCCCGAGCTGATCCGCAATGCCGAAAGCCATCTCGGCGCACTCGGCGACCGGCTGTCGGCCGCCACCGAATCCTCCACCGGCGGCGGCTCGCTCAACCCGACCGAGGTGCTGGACTACGTGCTGACCGGCGGGGCGCTGCTGTTCAGCGCGGTCACCGACATCGTGGTGGTGGCGTTCCTGTCGCTGTACTTCGCCATCGAACTGCCCCGGCTGCGGGCGCTGGCACTCAAGGCGGTGCCGGCCTCCCGCCAGATTCGCACCGCCCGGATCCTCGACGAGCTGGTCGTGCTGGTCGGGCGGTTCATGCTGTCCACGGTGGCGATCGCGATCCTGTTCGGGTTCGGCACCGCGATGTGGTCGCTGGCCTGGGGAATTCCCTACCCGGTGCTGCTGGGCGCGCTGGTGACGGTGCTGTCGCTGGTTCCGGTGATCGGCTCCACGGTCGGCGGCACCCTCGTGACACTGGTGTCGCTGAGCGTCGGGCTGCCCACCGCGATCATCACGCTGATCTTCTACATCAGCTACCGGATGGCCGAGGACTACCTGATCCAGCCGCGGATGATGAAGTTCTCGGTCGAGCTGCCCGGCGTGATCACGGTGCCGTCGGTGATCCTGGGCGGCGCGGTGCTCGGGGTGCCCGGCGCGCTGTTCGGGGTGCCGGCGGCGCTGATCCTGCGGGTGCTGGTGCGCGAACTGGTGTTCCCGGCCACCGACCAGTCCTGACCGGCCCGCCTCGCCGTCAGTCCCCTCCCCGCCTCGCCGTAGCTCCGGCGACGGGGCCACGTCGCGCCCTTGGCGATGGGCGGCGAAAGGCGGAGCATCGCAGGAGTGGGGTTTGCACGTCCCGGCGGTGAGGAGGAACCACCATGGTCACGATGGCAGCCCATGGCCCGGTCAGCCAGATTGCCGTCCTCGCCGCCGCCGGCGCTCCGTCCCAGCTGCTACCGGCTCGCGAGCAGATGGCCTTCACGCTCGGCTTCCACATCGTCCTGGTGCCGTTCGGAGTGGCCTTCACCTTCCTGATGATGATCGCCAACTACCGGGCGCTGCGCCACGGCGACGCCGACTCACTGCTGCTCGCCCAACGCTGGTCGAAGGTGGCGGCCGTGCTGTTCGCCGTCGGCGCCGTGTCCGGGACCGTGCTGTCGTTCGAGATGGGGCTGCTCTGGCCTGGCCTGATGGAGCGTTTCGGTGCTGCCTACGGCATTCCGTTCGCCATCGAGGGCATCTTCTTCTTCCTCGAAGCGATCTTCGTCGCCATCTACATCTACGGCTGGAAACGGCTCTCGCCCTGGCTGCACTTCTGGAGCGGGCTGCCGGTGGTGCTGTCGGGGATCGGCGGCACGCTGTCGGTGGTCGCCGCCAACAGCTGGATGAACACCCCCGGCGGCGTCACCCTGCGCGACGGCCGGGTGGTGGACGTCGACGTGGCGAAGATCCTGTTCAACCGGGCCTTCTGGTACGAGGCGCTGCACATGCTGCTCGCCGCCTACGTGGTCGCCGCCTTCACGGTGGCGGGCGTCTACGCCGCCGGCATGCTGCGCGGACGGCACGATCGCTACCACCGCATCGGATTGCTCCTGCCGCTCACGGTCGGCTCGATCGCGATTCCGCTGCAGATCCTGATGGGTGACGTCATCGCCCGGAAGGTCTTCGACATCGAGCCGGCGAAGTTCGCGGCCATCGAGGCGTTGCCCGACACCTCGACCCACGTTCCCGAAATTCTCGGCGGGGTGCTGATCGACGGCAAGGTCCGGTACGGCATCTCGATCCCGAACGGGGCATCCCTGCTGTCCGGGTTCAGCCCGTCCACCCGGATCCGTGGCCTGGATGCCATTCCAGCTGCGGCGCGGCCGCCGGATCGGCTGGTGAGCATCGTCCACCTCGCCTTCGACGTCATGGTCGGCACCGGCTTCGCCCTGCTCGGACTGGCCGGGTGGTTCGCGTGGTGCTGGTGGCGTTCGCGGCTGCGAAACCCGAGCCGCTGGTTCCTGCGCGCCACCGCGATCAGCGGCCTCATCGCGGTGCTCTCGCTGGAGAGCGGCTGGGTCGTCACCGAGGTCGGACGCCAGCCCTGGACAGTCGTCGGGCTGCTGCTCACCCGCGACGCGGTGCAGACCTCGGGCAACCTGTGGCCACTGTTCGCCGGTGCCGCCACGGTCTATGCGGGCGTCAGCGCGGGTGCGGTGTTCGCGCTGCGGGCGCTGCGGCGTCGCTGGGCCGCCGGGTCGGACCTCGCGACACCCTATGGGCCGGAGGACGAGCCGGAGCCGGTGAGCGTGGCATGACCACCCTCGTCGCCTCGGTCCTGCTGACCGGCATCGTGGCCTACGGAGTGTTCGGCGGCGCCGACTTCGGCACCGGCCTGTGGGACCTGACCGCCGGCGGCGCCCAGCGCGGCGCCCGGCCCCGGGCCCTGATCGACCATGCCATCGGCCCGGTCTGGGAGGCCAACCACACCTGGTTGATCTTCTGCCTGGTACTGCTCTGGACCGGCTTTCCGACCGCATTCGCCGCGATCATGACCACCCAGTACATCCCGCTCGGCATCGCCGCGCTGGGCATCGTGCTGCGTGGATCCGGGTTCGCCTTCCGCAAGGTTTCCATGCACACCGCCGAACAACGCCTCAACGGTGTCGCCTTCGCCGCCTCGTCGGTGATCACACCGTTCTGCTTCGGTGCCGTGGTCGGCGGCATCGCCTCCGACCGGGTGCCCGCCGCCGGCCACGGCGATCCGCTGGCGAGCTGGCTCAATCCCACCTCGATCGTCGGTGGCGTGCTGGCCGTGCTCACCTGCGGCTACCTCGCGGCGATCTTCCTGACCGCCGAGGCATTCCGCGCCGGCCAACCGGACCTCGAACGCTGGTTCCGCCGCCGCGCGATGGTCGCCGCGGTGGCCGCCGGGATCACAGCCCTGAGCGGGTTGTTCGTGCTCGATCATGACGCCCATCGGCTCTACGTCCGGCTGCTGCACGTCGGCTGGCCGTTCATCGCCATGTCGGTGATCGCCGGAACCGCCGCGCTGCTGGCCACCGTGCGCGGACGGGCCCGGCTGCTCCGCCCGCTCGGCGTCCTGGCGGTCGCGGCCGTGCTGGTGGGGTGGGGCGCCGCCCAGTACCCGTACCTGCTCGGCTCGCAGCTCAGCCTCACCGACGCCGCCTCACCGCCGGCGACGATGACGGCGCTCGGCGTCGTGACGGTGGCCGCGGCCGCGCTGGTCGGACCGTCACTGGTCGCGCTGTTCGTCCTCACCAACCGGGGGCGGTTGACCGGTTAAGGGTGCCCGGCCGGGGTTCAGCTCCGGACGGCCCGGGCTGCCCGCCGGCCCGCCTCGATCAGCCAGCGCACCGGATCGTCCTGGGCCGCCCGCGCCGAGCCGGCCAGCTCGGTCAGGCTGAGCAGGCCCACGCCGGGCACCGCGCCGGCCATGCCGGCCTCCACCGACCCGGCCACCACCAGCGCCGGCACCCCGTCCGCGGCTGCCGTCCGCAGCACGTACCCGCAGGTCTTGCCGATCAGCGAGCCGGCGTCGAAGCGGCCCTCCCCGGTCACCACCAGACCGGCCCGCCGCACCGCCCCGGGCAGCCCGACCAGCTCCCCGATCGTCGCGGCGCCGTCCACCAGGTCCCCGCCCCAGTAGGCCAACCCATAGCCGGTGCCGCCGGCCGCGCCACAGCCGGGCCGCTGCGGATCGGTGCCCAGCACCGCGGCCAACCGGCGCAGGCCGCGGTCCAGCTCGGCCACCTCGGCGGGGCCGGCCCCCTTCTGCGGGCCGAACCGGGCCGCGCTGCCGGACGGCCCGAACAGCGGCGCCTGAACGTCGACCAGCACCTGGACGCCGCCCGGCGGCACCGGCAGCAACCGGTCCCGCCGGATCGCCGCGAGCCGGGTCAGGCCGCGACCGCCGACCGGTAACAGGCCGTCCGCGCCGACCAGTTGCGCCCCGAGTGCCGACAGCGCCCCGGCGCCGCCGTCGGTCGAGGCCGAACCGCCGAGCGCGACCACCAGCCGGCGGGCGCCGGCGCGCACCGCCGCCGCCAGCACGATGCCCAGCCCGATGGTGTGCGCGCCCATCGGGTCGAGCGGGCTGAGCCCGGCGATGCCGCAGACCTCGGCCAGTTCCACGGCGGCGGTGTCCCCGGTGCGGAGGTAGCGGCCGGTGCGAAACGCGCCGACCGCATCCACGGCCGGCACCCCGATCCAGCGCGCGTCCGGCTGGCTGGCGGCCAGCACTTCCAGCGTGCCGTCCCCGCCGTCGGCCATCGGCAGTGTGGTCAGCTCGTCGGCCGGCCGGACCGAACGCCAGCCCTCGGCCAGCGCGGCGGCGGCCCGCGGGGCCGGCAGGCTGCCCTTGAACTTGTCCGGTGCCAGCAGCACCCGCAGCGTCATCTGCGGACGGCGTACCGCTCGGGTGACAGGAAGCCGATGTCATGGCGGGTAGCGCCGTCGACGACCAGGTCCGCGACGATCTCACCGACCACCGGAACGAACTTGAAACCGTGCCCGGAGAAGCCCAGCGCCAGCACCAGCCGGCCCTCGGAGCCGGGGTGGACACCGAGCAGGAAGTCGTCGTCCGGGGTCGCCGGGTACAGGCACACCTGGCTGGTGACGCAATCGCCGGCCAGTCCGGGAATGGTGCCGGACAGCAACTGCCGCAAAGCCGCCTGCTCGGACTCCGAGACCGTCCGCCGCACGGTATCGGGATTGACGTCGGGCTCGGACCAGTCGTGGTACAGCGCCGACTTGACCCCCTCCTCGCCGGGCTGGTGCGGGAAGCCGTAGATCTCCAGCCGCTGCGCGCCCGGTGCCACCGGCAGGCTCCACAGGTAGACCGGGAAGCGGTCGGGGTCGTAGTCGGTGACCGCGGTCAGCGGCCGGAACCAGTGCACGGTCTGGCGCTGCGCCTTGATCGGGTAGCCGTCCGGCCCGGTCAGCCGGCCGGCCCACGCGCCGGTGGCGATCACCGCGCGCGGTGCGTGCAGCTCCTCGCCGCCGGCCACCAGGTGCACGCCGTCCGAACCGACCTCCAGCTGCTCGACGAGGGTGTCGAAGCGCAGCTCGGCACCGGCGGCGGCGGCCAGCTCCAGGTGGGCCCGCACGGTGGTCTCCGGGCTGACGAAGCCCGCGTCCGCCTCGAAGACCGCCAGCTGGTCCTCCGGCAGCGCGAACTGCGGGTACCGGGCGCGCAGGCCGGCGGAATCGAGCACCTCGTGCGGCAGCGACCAGCGGCGCGCCGACTCCAGGGTGCCCGACACCACCGCGCTGTCGGGCCGGCCGATCATCAGCGCACCGCACCGGGTGAGCAACCGGGTGCCGACCGCGGCCGACAGCTCGTCCCACAGCTGGTAGGACCGGACCAGCAGCGGCACGTAGTCCGGCCTCTCGAAGTAGGCCTTGCGCACCAGCCGGGTGCCGCCGTGCGAGGAACCCATCGAGTGCGCGGGACCGAACTGCTCGATGCCCAGCACCCGCTGGCCGCGCGAGGCCAGGGCATAGGCCGCCGCCGAACCCATGCCGCCCAGTCCCACCACGATCACGTCGTATTCAGCGCTCATGCCGTCATCCCGCTCTTCGCGCAAGCGCTCATCGCACTCATTCGCTGCGCTCCTCCTTCGCTGGCGCTCACTCGATGCTCGCTCATGCCGTAAACCCCCTCATGCCGGCCATGATCTCGCAGACACCGCCGGCAGCCGCACCCGGCATGGCGACTCCGGCCCGCGCGCCGGGCTACCGTGTCGGCGTGAGCTGGCTGACCGAACCGGACGAGGACTGGGACGAGCAGGAGGCGCCGCCGCGCAACCGGCTCCGGCTGGTGGCGGCGGTGCTGGCCGGCTGGCTGGCGGTCAGCCTGATCGTGCTCCTCGGCCTGCTGAGGTTCAGCGGACACGACTCGGCGGACCGGGCACCGGGCAACCGGCCGGCCGGCACCACCGCGGCTGCGGCCAGCCCGAGCGGGTCGGCCACCAGCAGCGCCCCGGTCGGCGGGGTGCCCGCCGGCTGGCAACTGCGGACCGGCGACGACCAGACCAACTGCGCCGCGCACTCCTACGGGCAGGTGCAGGTGTTCTTCGCCCGGACGCCCTGCGCGGGGGTGCACCGCAGCCTGTTCAGCATGTCACGGGACGGCCGGAACATCGTCGTGGCGGCCAGCACCGTGACCTTCGCCAGCGCCGAACAGGCCGGCGCGTACCTGCGGGTGGTGACCTCGGACGGCACCGGCAACATCAACGACCTGCTGCGCGAGGGCAGCAGGTATCCCGGTTCGCCGAGCAAGCTGCCGCCGGCCGCGTTCGCCTCGCGGCAGGACGGCGTCCGGGTGCTGGTCGCCGAGGCCGCGTACGCGCAAGGCGCTTCGGCCTACAGCGATGCCGCCCTGCAGGCCGCCGCGCGCCAGGCCGTCGACGCGGGCTAGCGGTCAGTCCATCGACGCGGCCAGGGTGATCTGCACGCCGGTGAGGGCCTTGCTGACCGGGCAGCTCTGCTTGGCCTGCTGCGCCGCCGCCTCGAACCCGGCCGCGTCGAGACCCTCGACCTCGCCGTGCACCTCCAGGGCGATCCCGGTCAGCTGGAAGCCGCCGGCCGGATCCGGGCCGAGCGAGACCTTGGCGGTGACCTCCAGGCTCTGCGGGATACCGCCGGCTTCGGCGATCAGCGCGGACAGCTGCATCGCGAAGCACGAGGAGTGCGCGGCAGCGATCAGTTCCTCGGGGCTGGTGGTGCCGCCGGCGTCATCGGCCGTCCGCTTGGGGAACGACACTTCGAAGGTGCCCACCTTCGAGCTGCTCAGCTCGACCTGGCCGGAGCCCTCTTGCAGGTTGCCATTCCAGGCGGTGCGGGCGATGCGGGTAGGCATGGATTCTCCTTCGACGACGAAGATCAGCGGAAGCGACAGCCGGACTCGCCCCGGTGGCAGCGGGCGAAACGCGATTCTATCGTGCCCGACTTATCGACGAGGTAGCCGGCAACCGCGACCAGGTCAGGCGTGCTTGCGTTCCAGGTCCGCGGTCAACCGGCGCAGCTTCTTGATCAGCCTCGCCCGGCTGGGCGCGTCCAACTCGGTGGCCTCGCAGATCTGGGCCGGCACGCCGGCCGCCCGGCGCCGCATCGCCTTGCCCTGCCGGGTCAGTTGGACGTCCACGGTCCGCTCGTCACCGGCCCGCCGGTGCCTGCTGACCAGGTCCAGCGCCTCCAGCCGCTTGACCAGCGGGGACAGGGTGTTGGACTCCAGGTGCAGCCGGGCCCCGATCTCGCCGACCGACGAGGTGCCCTCTTCCCACAGCAGCCTCAGGACCAGGTACTGGGGATAGGTCAGGCCCAATTCGTCGAGGACCGGACGATACGTCGCCGTCATGGCCCGTGACGCCAGGTACAGCGCCAGGCACAGCTGGTCATCGAATTCCTCGGTCAACTCTTGCGAGCGCATCGCCGTCATACCGGCAAGGGTAATCCGGCATGCCGGATTTGGATGCCTTCAAACTGTCTGATTTTGTGCTCTGCTGACCATGGGCCGACACCGACTCGAGCCCCACTGCCGAGCCCTGGCCGGCGCTGGCGAACAGTGGCCGGTAGCCCGTCGTCAGACGCAGAGAAGCCCTGCCCGACCCGGTACCCCCGTACCATCGCGACAGGGCTTCTACTGCTCTTGCGTCCCTCGTGTACCCCCGTACCAGGCAAGAATATCGGGGTCCACACCGACCACACAAGCGGCAAACTAGTTACCGACCGACTACAGCGAGTGGTCGAACTGGATCGAGTTTATGCTGCAAACCAAGCCCGATTCGCCACTGGCACCGGATAGAGTTACCCCCCGTGGCTCCCCCTCCCGGCACTGGCACGGACGACGCCGACGGCGCTGATCAGGGCCGGCACCCGCGGGATCCCGCCGCGCTGCACGGCGCTTCCGATCCGGTGGCCGGCCAGACCTGCGCATTCTGCGGCGGCACCGACGTGGTCTGGTTGCACCCGCTGGCCACCGACCGGGTCCAGTTCCGCCGGTTCGGCAAGGACGACACCTCGCCCAGCTTCTGGACGCTGTGCCAAGGCTGCGAGCAGCTCTACCAGGACGGCCAGGACGACCGGCTGATCGCGCTGATGAAGGACGCCAGCGGCTGGATCTGGCAGGGCACCGACGTCGAGGACGTGCTGCGCAAGCCGGTCGACGTCTTCCGCGAGGCCGATCTCGGACGCCGGGCGATCGCCGAGCACTGACCGTCGCGCGGCTGAGCGCCCGACATCCGAGCGCCCCGACGGCTGAGCGCCCGCGGCCGGGCAGCACTGCGGCCGGGCAGCACTGCGGCCGGGCAGCACTGCGGCCGGGCAGCGAGAAGCCGTTCAGGCAGGCAGGAAGCCGTGCTCCGGAACCCGGCGACCCAGCTTGCGGTATTCCCCGACCGTGGCCACCGCCAGGTGCCGCATGCCGATCGGCTCGTCGACGCTGATCGCGTCGTAGGCGGCCGACAGCACGATGTTGCGGATGTCGCCGCCGGCCAGTTCCACCGACTCGGCGAGGAAGTCGAGGTCGACCGGGTCGTGCGGATCGAGGGCGTGCAACTGCCGCAGGTGGCTCTGCCAAAGCCGGCGGCGGGTGGCCGGATCCGGATCCGGAAAGTGCACGATGAAGCTCATCCGGCGCGAGAAGGCCTGGTCCAGGTTGCCCCTCAGGTTGGTGGCCAGGATCGTGATGCCGCTGAACTGCTCCATCCGCTGCAACAGGTAGGCGACTTCCTGATTGGCGTACCGGTCGCGCGAGTCGCGCACCTCCGACCGGCTGCCGAACAGCGCGTCCGCCTCGTCGAAGAACAGCACCACGTCCAGCGCCTCGGCGGACTGGAACACCTTCTCCAGGTTCTTCTCGGTCTCGCCGATGTACTTGTCCACGATGGCGGACAGGTCCACCTGAAACAGGTCGATCGACAGTTCCTCGGCGATCACGTTGGCCGCCAGCGTCTTGCCGGTGCCGGGGCTGCCGGTGAACAGCGCCGCGATGCCGCTGCCCTTGCCCCGCAGCGGGCCACGGGCGGTGACCTGGTCGCGGACCCGGGCCCAGCTCACCAGCTGGTGCAGCGACTGCCGGGCGTGCTCGGGCAGCACCAGGTCGTCGAAGCTCGGCCCGCTGCCGGTCTGGGCGGTGGCCGCGATCCGGTTCACCCCGGTGCCGCCGGAGCCGCCGACCCGGCGGGCCGCCTCGCGCACCACCGCCGCCGACAGCGGCTGGCGCTGGGAGTCGGCCAGCATCCGCGCGTACCGGGCGGTCTCCAGCACCTCCTCCGGGGTCAGCCGCAGCCCGAGCAGGGCGTGGCGCAACCCCTCGTCGGCCTCGGCCAGCTCCCCGAGGCCGGTGCGCCAGACCTCGGCGCGGTCGGTGATCGCCAGCGGATGGGCATCCACGGCCAGCGGGAACCGGCGCAGCCAGCTCGGGTTCCACGGCCGGGCGCCCACCGCGACCACCGGCACCGCGGCCCGCTCCAGCAGCTCGAGCCCGGCTACCGTGGCCGGCTCGCCGAGCAGCTCGGCGCTGGTGACCACCAGCCCGCAGCCGCGCAGGCCGGCCTCCCGGGCGGCCGAGGCCACCGCCGAGAGCAGGTCGGCATCGGCCGGGCAGCGGCGCATGTCCACGGCCAGGCACTGCAGCCCGAGGGCGGCGAACGCTCCGGCGGCCAGGGAGTTTCCGGCGGCGGCCGCCGCCGACCTGATCCAGATCAGCGGCACGCCGTTGCTGATCGCCGACGCGACCATCGAGGTCCCGGCCAGCTCGATCGGCACCGGGAAGCTGCGCATGGCGGCCACCGGCGGGTCGGACTGCTCGGAGCCGGCGAGGAAGGCCGCCACCGGATCAGGCACCCGCAGTTGGCGCCCCAGCCACGGCTCGGAACCCAGCACCTCCACCAGCCGGTGCCGGCGCAGCGGGCCGTCCGGGCCGAGCCGGTCGAAGCCGTCGGCTGCCAGGGTCGGGATCGAGGACAGTTCCAGCGCCAGCGCGATGCTGGGCCGGGCCGGTGCGCTCAGCCCCCGCAGCAGTCCGAACGCCATGCTGAGGTTGGCGTCGAAGTCGGCCGCGGCCGCGATGGTCAGCAGCCCGGCATCGACCGGGTCGAGCTCGAACACCTCGCTCACCCCGGCCAGCACGTCGCCATCAGGCTCGGCAGCAGGCTGGGCAGCGGCCTCGCCGGGTTCGCCGCCGTAGTCGGCACGCAGCACGGCCACGATGGAGTCGAGCTCGCGGACCGGCCCGCCGCCGGCTTCGGCCCGGCGGTGGGCCGCCACCGCGACCTGCTCGACCAACCCGGCCATTCGCTGTCGCATGGCAGTCCTCTCCGGCGCGGGCCGGTAGCTCCGATTCGAGGGGCGTGCGGTTACCGGTGTCCAGGCCCGGGGCCGCGCCGCCGGACGTCCCCTTACCCTTCGGCGCCGGCCGGGCGCGTTCAAGTGGCGGGGCTACACCTTCTCAGGTAAACACTTGCTAACAGTGACCCCACACTTGCGAACTTGGCGTTATTATTATGCCCGGGACGCTGGCTGGTACAGGCTGCCATGTCCTCGGGGGCACTTCAAACGGAACCGACCGGTTCCGTTTCGCGCGCACCCGAGGGGACCGACCAGTGCTGATCCCCCTCGTCGAACAGGGCCTGGAGAAGCTGGTCCGGGCGGCGCTGCCGCTGCCCGAACAGGTCGGCGCGGTGTCCTTCGACCCGCCGTCGCGCAGCTGGGCCGCCCAGCTCAGCCGGATCACCGTCAGCATGTTCCTGTTCGGGATCGGCCGCAGCCCGCAGCCGCCACGACCGATGGCCGACCGCAGCGACGCAAACGGCCGCGTCCAACGGCGCGGGCCGCTGCCGATGATCGAGCTGAACTACCTGGTCAGCGCCTGGGCCGGCAACGTCCGCGACGAGCACGAGCTGCTCGGCGACGTGCTCGGCTGCTTCCTCACCCATCAGGCGATGCCCGCCGAGTTCGCCGCGCCCGGGCTGCTGTCCACCGTGCAGATCGCGCTCGCGCCGGCCGATACACCACGTGTGAAGGATGTCTTCGCCTCGATCGAGGGCTCGATGCGTGCCGCGTTCGAGATCGTGCTGACCACCGCGCTGGACGTCGGCGCCTGGGCCGACGCGGCCCCGAGCGTGCAGCGGATCGAGGCCCTCACCGCACCGCTGCCCGCGGGGGCGCCCTAGCCGCCATGCTCGTCACCGCAGACACCCAACTCCTGGACATCGCACCCGGCGGGAGCGCCGAGGTGGTGCTCGACGTCCGCAACACCAGCTCGATCATCGACGGGGTCACCACCCGCGTGATCGGGCTGCCCGCGGCCGGCGTGACCAGCAAGCCGATGATGCTGCCGCTGTTCCCCGACGCCAGCGGCCAGGTCACCCTGTCGGTCGGGCTGCCGGCCAGCTACCCGGCCGGCCGGCATGCGGTCACCATCGAGGTCGCCTCGGTCGGCGCCGGACAGCCCTCGGCCTACCTCGACCTCGACATGCGGGTCGCCGGCCGGATGGGGCTGGAGCTGAGCTGCCGCCCGCAGGTGGCCCGGGCCCGCCGGCAGGCCAGGTTCGTGCTCCAACTGGCCAACACCGGCAACCTCGCGGTGGACGTCGAGCTCAGCGCGGTGGACGCCGACCGGGCCGTCAGCACCTCCTTTAGCCCGCCCCGGCTGCGGATCGAGGCGGGTGCCGTCGCGGTCTGCGTGCTGCGGGTGCGCGGCCCGCGGATGATCACCGGTGCCGAGCTGGACCGCACCGTGACGGTGCAGGCCGTCGCGACGGCCGCCGGCCCGGTGCCGGCACCCGCACCCGACGCGGCGATGACCCGCTACACCGGCCGGGATTCCGACGACCTGTGGCTGGAGGAACTGCGCGTTCTGGCGGCCCCCGACCCGTCCGCCGATGCGGTGACCGACCCGGCCGGGACGCTGGAACCGGTGGTGCGGAGCACCGCCGTCCGGTTGCGGCAGCGACCGCTGCTCAGCCGCGGTCTGCTGACCGCCCTCGTGCTGCTGGCCATCGTCGGGCTGTGGGCCTCGGTGTTCCTGCTCGGCATCAGCCAGGCGTTCAAGGGCGAGCCGATGACCAAGCAGGCGCCGGCCTCGTTCTTCGCCACCGCCAGCGGGCAGGCAGCGAGCGGTCCCAGCGACGGCATCGCCAACGCCGCCGCGGTGACCGGCGGGTCACCGGCCGGGGCGCTGCCCAAGTCCGGCCCGCTGCCGCCCGGAGTGGGCGCGGTCATCACCGGGACGGTGACGGCGGCGAGCAACAAGCTGCCGGCCGGCCGGATCCTCATCGAGGCGCTGCGGGTCACCGACAGCGGCCTGCAGGTGGCGAGCTCGGCGGCCAGCCAGACCGATGGCACCTACACCCTCGCCGGCCTGTTCCCGACCCAGTACCTGCTGCGCTTCTCCGCCACCGGGTACCAGACGCTGTGGTACCCGGCCGCGACCAAGCAGGCCGGGGCCCGGCCGGTGACCGCCGGCATCGAGGCCGCCACCGGCGGCATCAACGCCC
>JAVEEO010000289.1 GCA_030840415.1 Pseudonocardiales bacterium
TCAGCAGGGCGCGCAGCCAGCGCCTCACGCGGCCCCCCGATGCCGCCACGGCAGCGACCTGGCCGGACTGGTGCCGGCCGCTCGCGCCGCCGGCCGGCCGGGCCTCGGCAGCCGCTCGGCCCGCGCCAGGGCCACCACCAGCAGCAGCCCCAGCACCACCCCGGCATGGCTGGCCAGCCGGGCGCCGGTGACCGCCCCGTCCATCAGGTCCGGCACGCTCAGCACCGCCAGCACCGCGACGAAGGCGAGCAGGATCGGCACCGTGCCACCGGCGCGGGCCGGCCGCAGCGCCACCGCCAGCAGCGCCGCGCCGACCGCGACGTTCCAGGCCGCGCTCTCGTGGGCCTGGTGCGCGCCCATGTGCATCGCCGCCATCCCGACCGTCTCGCCCCACAGCCCCGGCACCGCCAGCGCCCACTGCAGGACGGCCAGCGCCACCAGCCCGGCCTGCAGCAGCCGCCGCCGGCGCAGCAACCGGGCCGCCGGCAGCCCGGCATCGCGCAGGATCGCCGCGCTCAGGTCCGGCGGGGTGGCACCGGACACCCGCAGCAGCCGGCCGGCCCGGGTGGCCGCATCCAGCCAGCTCGCGCAATCGGAGCAATACGCCAGGTGCTCGTCCAGCACTACGCTCGGCATGCCGGGATCCTCGCCGTCCAGCCGGGCGGAGGCGGCTTCCCGGTAGGGCTCACAGCTCATGCCCACCTCAGTCGGATGGACTGGCGGTTCAGTTCCCCGGCTGTGGCCCGGGTCACGCCATCACCTGCGCCGGAGGGCTGCGGCGCGGGTGGTGAGCCCATCCGTCCGGCCCCGCACGCCGAATTCCATCCGCCCATGTGGCCCGCACGCAGCAGTTTCCGAAGGAGACCAGGTGGCCCCGCCCGAGCCGGACCTCGACGCCGTCACGCTGGCGGCGCTGCGCGCGCGGGCCGGTGACTCCGAGGCCGCCGGGGACTTCGTCCGGGCCTGCCAGGGCGACGTCTGGCGGCTCTGCGCGCACCTGGGCAACCCGCGCGACGCCGAGGACCTCACCCAGGAGACCTTCGCCCGGGCCTTCGCCTCGCTGCACCGGTTCGCCGGCCGGTCCTCGGCCCGCACCTGGTTGCTGTCGATCGCCCGGCGGGTCTGCGCCGATGCCATCCGCAACCGCCGGCCCAGCACCCCGGTCGCGGAGCTGGAGCCGGCCGGGCGCACCGCCGACCCGGCCGACACGGTGAGCCTGCGGCTGCTGCTGGCCAGCCTCGACCCGGTGTTCCGGGAGGCGTTTGTGCTGACCCAGATAGTGGGCCTGGCCTATGCCGAGGCGGCCGAGGCGATCGGCTGCCCGGTCGGCACCGTCCGGTCCCGGGTGGCCCGGGCCCGCGACGCGCTGGTGGCCGGCCTCGGTGAAGGTGGCACCCGGAGCGTCCGCGGCACCGGCTGAGCCGATCGATCAGCCGGTCACACCACGCGCCCGGACGTCGGCATGCGCCCGGCGCTCGGCGACGAACGAGGCGAACGGCACCGTGCCGGCCAGCATCACCAGGCCGAGCTTGAGCCAGGGCCAGCGCAACCGGATGCCGAGGTCCACGGCGGTCACCAGGTAGACCATGAAGATGAAGCCGTGCGCGGTGCCGATCACCGCGACCGGGCCGGGATGGCCGGCGTAGTACTTCAGCGGGATCGCCACGAAGACCAGCAGGACGAGCAGCACGCCGGTGGTGAAGGCCAGCACCCGGTACCGCAGGAAGGCCGCGGCCAGCCCGCGCTGGAGGGTGGGCGTGCTGGTGCTGGTCACTCGGTGGCCTCCCGGTCGGCGGCGCTCAACTGCGCCAGGTAGTCGTTGAGTCTGCGCCGCTCCGGATCGGTCTCGACCGCCGGGCTGGACGGCGGCGGGGTGTAGCCGCGGTACCGGCTGGCTGGGGCGACCGCCGGCCCGGTCGGCCCGGCCGGCTCGGCATCGACGGCACCGGCCCGGCGCACCCGCAGGTGGTCGGTGACCACCCGGAACCACATCAGCAGGGTGAAGCCGACGAAGGCCCACCACTGCAGGGCGTAGGCGTAGTTGCGCAGGTCGCCGTGATGGCGGACCGCGGCGTGCCACTGCCAGTTCCCGAGCCAGACCATCGCCGCGCAGGCCGCGACCGCGAAGACGTGCAGCAGCAGCCACTTCGGCCGCAGCAGCGTCAGCTTGCTCGAACGTCCGGACACGCCCTCACGGTACGTGCTGGCCACGGCTGCGATCCAGCGTGCTCCGGGGGTCCCTCAGTTGCTGTACGCCGGCCGGTCGGGCTTCCAGGCGTACAGCTCCAGGGCGATATTGTCGGGGTCGCGGAACTCCAGGATGTGGGCGAGGCCGATGTCCTTGATGCCGGCGTGTTCCACCCCCAGTTCGTCCAGCGAGCGGGCGGTGTCCTCCAGCTCGGCCAGGCTCTCGACCAGGAAGCTGAGGTGGTCCAGGCCGACCCGGTTCTCGTCGAACCGGTCGCCGGCCGGAGCCACCGGACGCAGCCCGAACAGCGCGGAACCGACCCGGTAGATCACCCCGCCGAACAGGAAGCTCAGCTGCTCGCGGGTCGCCTCGTCGGCGTCGGCGGGCAGTTCCAGGGCGACCGGCATTCCGAACACCCGCTCGTAGAAGGCCCGGGACCGTTCGAGGTCGGTCACGGTCAGGCGGACGTGGGAGTAGGCGGTGGTGAGCGGCATCCCTCGATTCTGTCACCGCCGGCGTGCTCCGGGAGCCGGCGCACAGGTGGCAGGCTGGCGGGATGGATCAGGTGGTCGTGATCGGCGCCGGAATGGCCGGGGTCAGCTGTGCCCGGGTGCTGCGGGCGGCCGGCCTGCCGGTGCGGCTGCTCGATCGCGCCGGCCGGCCCGGGGGCCGGATGGCCAGCGCCGAGCACGCCGGGCGGATGGTGGATATCGGCGCCTCGTACTTCACGGTGTCCGACGACCGGTTCGCCGAGGTGGTCGGCGACTGGCGGCGGCGCGGGCTGGCCCGACCGTGGACCGACACCTTCGACGTCTTTTCCGACGGCGCGCTCAGCCGCCACAGCACCGGCCCGCTGCGCTGGGCCGCCGGCACCGGCCTGCGCACCCTGGTGCAGGACCTGGCCGACACCGCCGGGCTGTCGGTCGAGCGGCTGGCCGTGCAGGCCGTCGACTCCGTTCCCGGTACCGGCCTGATGGTGGCCGGCGAGCCGGCCGCGGCGGTGGTGCTGGCCATGCCCGACGCGCAGGCCCGGGCGGTGCTGTCCCCCGCGCTGGCCCGGGAACGGGCCGGGCTGTACGCGCGGTTCGAGCCGGTGCTGGCCTTGAGCGCCGGCTGGCCGGAGCGGGCCTGGCAGCCGCTGGACGGGATGTTCGTGCACGGCGACCAGCGGCTGTCCTGGATAGCCGACGACGGGAGCCGGCGCGGCGACGGTGCGCCGGTGCTGGTCGCGCACTCCACGCCGTCCTGGGCGGCCGAGCAACTCGACCGGCCCGATGCCGCCGGGCCGGACACGGCCGACCGGCTGGGCGCGGCCGACCGGCTGGGCGCGGCCGACCGGCTGGACGCCGCCGCCGGGGAGCTGCTGCGGGCGCTGCGGCAGGTGCTGCGCATCGATTCCGAGCCGTCCTGGACCAGCCTGCACCGCTGGTCCTACGCCAAGCCCGCCGCCGGACGCCCGGTCGGCTTCCAGCTGTGGCCAAGCATGGTGGCAGCCTGCGGGGACGGCTGGGCGCAGCGGCCCCGGGTCGAGGCGGCCTTCCTGTCCGGCCTGTCGCTGGGCACCGCGCTGGCCGCCCGGCTGCGCTAGCGAGACAATCCCGCACAGCCCGACAAACCCGCAGCCCGGCAAACCCCGCTCCGCTCGACAACCCCGCCGAGGCGGCCGGCCGCGCTGACTGCAGAAGCCCGACAAGCCGGCCACCGCCCGTCCAGGGGTGACGCCCCGGCCCGGAGTTGGCACAATGGGCCCATGCTTCTGGTCCGCGCGATCGCCCGTCCGATGCTTGCCGCCACCTTCATCACCGGAGGTCTGAGCACCCTGCGCAAGCCGGCCGCCCGGGTGGCCGCCGCCGACCGGGTGGTTGCCCCACTGATCAGCCGGGTGCCGCAGCTGTCCGACACCCAGCAGGTGGTCAAGATCGACGCCGCCGCCAAGGTGGTCGCCGGCAGCATGCTGGCGCTGGGCAAGCTGCCCCGGATTTCGGCCCTGGTGCTGGTCGCCAGCCTGGTGCCGACCACCATCGCCGGCCACCCGTTCTGGGAGGAGCAGGACCCGACGCGGCGCGCCCAGCAGCGGGTGCACCTGATGAAGAACGCCGGCCTGCTCGGTGGCCTGCTGCTGGCAGCGGTCGACACCGAGGGCCGTCCGTCACTGGGTTGGTGGGCCCGGCGCACCCCGCAGGTGGTCAGCCACGCGGCCAGCGGCCTGCGCCGCGACACCGAACTGGCGCTGCACTCGGCGGCGCACAACGTCCGGGACAAGCTGCCGGTCTGACCGACGGCGATGACATCCTCCGACTCGTCGCT
>JAVEEO010000305.1 GCA_030840415.1 Pseudonocardiales bacterium
CCCAGGGCGAGGCCAGCGCCAGCCAGGGCTACCTCACGTCGGAGGGCAGCCCGCTGCACCGTCCCAGCCGCCAGTGGTACGGGCAGGTGATGCCGGGATCATGGGCGCCGAACATCGATGCCGATGGAGTCGACGGCAAGCTCGCCGGCGTCGCGGGCATCCGTCGGCATGACCCCGCGTTCGATGAGGACGTCTTCCTGGCTCAAGTGCAGCGGCTCTTCTTTGCCGTGCTCGAAGCCTGGACCACGCTCAAGCCGGCGTTGAGCCAGGGCGTCATGGCCTCGCTGATCTGGGAGCAGCAGAAAGCGCAGATCAGTGCCTATCGCGCCAGGGGATGGCGCAACCTGCTCGACGGGCTGAGCTTCACCAGCGCGGTCGTAGCCGGCGCGATCTCCAACAGCGGGTTCGACACGGTCGCGGTTCGCCTCAACGCCAACTCTGCCGACTACGACATCGATGCGGGATCACGAGTCATCCAAGGCGACACCAATCGTTGGGATTGGACGGAGGATTGGATCTTTCAGCGTCCATCGACGATGACAACCGGTCAGCCGGGCACGATCACCTCGCAGCGTTGTCCGAACTGCGGCGCCTCGGTCAATGTCGACATCACCAGCATCTGTCCCTTCTGCGATGCCGCGGTCATCTCCGGGAAGTTTGGTTGGCTGCTTACGCGGATTGACCGCGTTTAACCGCTTTTCGGGGTGGAAAACAGAAAACCGACCATCGCTCAGTGGTCGGTTTTCCTGCCCCGCTGTGGGCCGTGCCCGCCGGCAGGCGAGCGCCACTATTCTCTCACCGCCGGGGTCCCTTTGCGTGTCGAACTGCGAATTTCACCGCGGCCCGAGTCCGGAATGCGCGCCAGCGTTGTCACGAAATGCACCAATGTGGGTTCTGACCTAGAGCGCCCCCGACTCGCGCAGACTCCGGAAGCGCTCGGCGGATACCACCAGGTGATCCAGGACTTCCACACCGAGTAACCGGCCGGCCTCGAGCAGATGCCGGGTCACGGCGAGGTCCTCGGGACTGGGGGTCGGGTCGCCGGAGGGGTGATTGTGGGCCAGGATGACCCCGGCGGCGCCCATGGTCAGCGCCGGGCCGAAGACCTCGCGCGGCTGGAGGGCCGCGACATTAAGCCCGCCGACCGCCACCTTCTCGCACCCGACGGGCTGGTTGCGCGTATTCAGATAGAGCACGGAGAAACACTCCTTCGGGCTGTTCCGGAGGTCCTGGAACTGGAGCAAGGCCTCCCGCGGTGAGGTGACCGCGGGTGCGGCACTGTCGGCTGGAATGTGCCAACGTCTGGCCAGTTCCCGGACCACCAGGAGCCGGCGGACCTGTGCCGGGCGAAACCCGTGCCGCCGGGCCGCATCCCGCAGGTCACGTGGGTGACGCTCGACGATGCCGCCCTCGGCCAACAGGGCCTTCACGCCCGAAAGGTCAGCGCGCTGCCCGAGCAGCACCGCCAGCAGACCTGGCTCGTCGGGCGCAGCCACGGGCTGATTATACTACATATCTGTATATATGTCGACGCTTACAGTTTAGTGCCGACTGAGGACGGCAGCCAGGATCACCACGAGCACGATGACGACGAGGACGACGATCACCGCGCCTACCATCAGCGCCGACCGGTTGATGCTGGTATCGGTGATGGGCGCATTGACCGACATCGGCGGTCCCGGTTGCAGTGGTGAGCCGGCCCCTGGTGGAAGCGGAGCGCCAGCAGGCGCGCCAGGCCGATCGACAAAGGCGCCGGGCGGACCCGGGGATTGGGGCGCGGGCGGCTGCGCCCAGCCGGTGCGGTCTCCCCCATTCGATCGCGGGTCGGGCGCGGGTCCGTCGGTTGCGGGTGGTTCCGGTTCGGTCATCCCTGCCACTCCGATGCTTGCGTGATATTGTCGAGGACCCAGCCGAACTGTCCACTGGTGACGGTCGCCTTGCAGTAGCTGCACACACCGGACTCGTTGATCGACAGGGGCGCGCCGCAGTTGGGGCACTGCGTCACCTCGGCCCCCTCGCCCGCCTTGGTCCGGGCGGATCCGCTTCGAATAAAGGTCCAGTATTCCGTGAAGTTCTGGTTCTGGCGTGAGCCGTAGATGACTTTGTTGGCGGTCGTGTCGTCCACCTCGTAGTCCGCGGCGCTCGCATCGATGCGGACCGTGATGGTGTCGAAGTTGGGATCGGTTTGCACCTTGACGATGTGGACGCCGCCGATGACGAGGTTGTCGAGCATGTTCTTTTTGTGGGCCGCGATCATGGCATCGATCTGAGTCTTCCAGCGGTGGTAGATGCCGTCGGACATGTAGACGCGGGCGGGTTCGAGGTTGCGCTCCATCCAGGCCTTCTGCAGCGCAAAGAAAGCGGCATGCGCCCGGTCGAGGAACATCTGCTGGTTGAAGTTCGGATCCTTGACCTGCAGGGCCGCCAGGTCTTCGGTCACAGTCGAACGCATCTGCGCCATCGGGGCGTAGGCCGGGCCGTAATTCGACGCCTGCATCGGATTGCCGATGCTCATCCGGCGGTAAACCTGCCAGAGCGCGAAGAGGATGAAGACAAAGAAGAAGAACCCGCCCCCACCGCCGCCGAAAAAGAGGAAGGGCAGGAGTAAGCCGCCACCGCCGAAGCCGCCGCCCCCACCGAACGAGCCCCCGCCGCCAAATCCACCGCCGCCGCCGAAGCTCTGGCCACCGCCAGCCCGAGCAAACGCGAACAGCGGGCTTGTCAGGACGACCGACGTTGCCAGCAGCGCCGCCAGGCCCAAACGCCGCTTCAGGTTCACTGGGCGGGTGCCGGTGTGCCTCCGCCGGTGAGTGTTTGGCCACAGTTGGTGCAGAACTTGGCGGTCGCCGAATTCTGAGTGCCGCATTTCGGGCAGGCCATGGTTGCGCCGGCGGGCGCCGGAGCCGGCGAGAGCGCCTGGCCGCAGCTGCTGCAGAACTTGGCGTTCTCGGCGTTGAGCGCGTGACAGTTGGGACAGCGGACCTGGATCTGCCCGCCGGCGGCCAGCGTCTGGCCCATCTGGCCGGCCACCAGCCCGCCGACCCCGAGGCCGACCCCGAGGAACGCCGGGTTGGCAGCTCCGCCCTGACCCGGGCCCTGGGCCAACCCTGCCCCGGCGCCGATCATTGCCTGGCCCGCCGCGTACTGCTGGAAGCCGCCCGCCAGCTTCGTGTATTGGACGTCGTGCAGGAACGTCTTCAGCTTCTCCTCATCCTCTGGCTTGAGCGTGATGGTGAAATTTCCGAGCCGCACGATCTGCAGACCGTAGCTGTTGATGTTGCGCTGCACCTGGGCGATCGTTTCCGATTCGATCTCGTCGGTATGCGCTGCGATGCCGAGCAGCGGCCAGCCGCTGCTGACGACATGGGACACCACGTCGGTTCGCAGCGTCTTGAGCAGTTGCTCGCGCATCCAGTCGGTGATCTCGTCGTTGGTCGAGAGGTTCTGGGTGCCGACCAGGTTGACGATCAATGACTGGGGTTCGACCACCTTCAGTGAGTACTCGCCAAACACGCGCAGCCCGACGCCGAAGTTGGTCTGCGGATCAACGACGTTGTCGATCGCGCCACCGAACGGCAAGTTGGGGAACTCGCGGGTGGAAATGAAGTACAGCTCGGTGCGGAAAAGGTTCCCGCCGCTGGCCGCGTCCACCAGAATCCCAAGGAACGGGATCTCGGATGAGTCGAGGGTGACCCGGCCGGGTTGAATCGTGCCCTGAATGCGGCCGTCGCGGAAGAAGACCGCGAGCTCGTCCTGCTCAACGGTCAATTGGGTGAGTTTGCGGATGTTCGTATCGGGCCACTTGAACAGAATCTGGCCCTTGGCTGAATCCGGTCGTGCGATGAACTCGCGCCGGACTTCACCGAAGATACCCATCAAAACCTCCAATTCTCGATCCGGCGGTTCGGCCGCCCACCGGCGTTATAGCAGAAAACGTCGGGTCTAAAGAAGTCCTTCCCCAACGCGGTGAGCGGCAAACTATGAGCCTTCCAGCGCCTCT
>JAVEEO010000210.1 GCA_030840415.1 Pseudonocardiales bacterium
TCCGATGCTGCAGCACCGTCGACCAGGGCAGTCCGGCGGGCGTGCCGGTGGTTGACCTGCCGGAGGCCGGCCTGCCGGCGGTGGTGAGCGTGGCCGCGCCAGGCAGCTCGCCGGTTGCCAGCGCGGACAGTGCCATCCGCAGGTCGCCGGGCGGCAGCAGCCCCAGCTCGCGCCGGATCCGCCCGGACGAGCCACCGTCGTCGGCGACCGTGACCACCGCCGTGACGTCGACGTCCAGCAGCCGCAGCGCCGACAGCGAGGCGTGCAGGCCGTGGCCGCCGCCGAGGGCCACGATGCTGGGCCGGCGCGGCGGCGGTGCCGCTGCGGCCATCACTCGCGGCCCAGGTCGCGGTGCACCACGGTGGCGCGGATGCCCAGCCCGGTGAGCCGGCGGACCAACTCCCGGCTCATCGCCACCGAGCGGTGCTTGCCGCCGGTGCAGCCGACCGCCAGCGTCAGGTAGTGCTTGCCCTCCCGCCGGTAGCCGGCCCCGATCAGCTGCAGGATCGGCACGTACCGGTCCAGGAACTCCTCCGCCGACTGCTGGCTGAGCACGTAGTCGGCAACCTCGGGATCCTCGCCGGTCAGCTGCCGCAGCTCCGGGATCCAGTACGGGTTGGGCAGGAACCGGACGTCCACCACCAGGTCGGCGTCGGCGGGCAGGCCGTACTTGAAGCCGAACGACACCACCGTGGCGCGCAGTTCGGGCAGGTCCATGCCGCCCATCGCGAAGGCCTGCTCGATGGCCTGGCGCAGCTGCGGAACGGACCGGTCGGAGGTGTTGAGGACCAGGTCGGCGATGTCGCGCAGCGGCTCCAGGATCTCGCGCTCGGCGGTGATGCCGTCGGAGAGCCGGCCGTCGCCCTGCAGCGGGTGGGCCCGCCGGACGCTCTCGAACCGGCGGATCAGCACGTTGTCGTTGGCTTCCAGGTACAGGATCCGCGGCTGCAGCTCGCGCCGTTCCAGCTCGGCGATGACACCGGTGAGGTCGGTGGAGAACGCCCGGCTGCGGACGTCCATCACCACCGCGAGCCTGGTCACCGCCCCCTGGCTGCGGCTGCCCAGGTCGACCATGGTTGCCACCAGTTCCGGCGGCAGGTTGTCGACCACGAAGAACCCGAGGTCCTCCAGGCACTTGGCGGCGGTGCTGCGACCGGCTCCGGACAGGCCGGTGACGATCACGGTTTCCAGTGCGCCGCGCTCTGCGCTGGCCATCGTTGGGGCTCCTTCGGAAAGGTTCGGTCGGGACGGTTCTGTTGCGGGCTGGGTCGATCGGGTCACCACGGGGCCGGGTCGGACTCCTGCTAGCCGATCACCTCACCGGTGGCCATGTTGACCGCGGGCTCGCGGTCAGCGGCGCCCGCGGCCAGCGCCTCGACGACCCGCTGGGCCAGTTCCGGTCCGACGCCGGGCACCTGCGCGATCTCGTCCGCGGTCGCCGCCCGCAGCTTGCGCAGCGAGCCGAACCGGGCCAGCAGCGCCTTGCGCCGGGCCGGGCCGAGGCCGGCGATGCCGAGCAGCTCGGAGGACGTCATCGACTTCGACCGCTTCTGCCGGTGGAAGGTGATGGCGAACCGGTGGGCCTCGTCGCGGACCCGCTGCAGCAGGTACAGCGCCTCCGACGCCCGCGGCAGGATCAGCGGATGGTCCTCGTCCGGCAGCCAGACCTCCTCCAGCCGCTTGGCCAAGCCCACCAGCGTCACGTCGGTCACGCCGAGCTCGGCCAGCACCGCCTGGGCGGCCGCGACCTGCGGCGCGCCACCGTCGACCACCACCAGGTTCGGCGGGTAGGCGAACTTGCGCGGCCGGCCCTCGGCGGTGAGCGGGGCGGGCCGGCCGTCGTCGGTGGCCGTGGTCGCAGCGGTGCCGGCGGTTCCAGCGATCTCAGCGGTTCCGGCGACCGCGGCGGTATCGGCGGCCGCGGCGGTATCGGCGGCCGCGGCGGTACCGGCGGTCTCGGCGGTCTCGGCGAGGTAGCGGGCGAACCGGCGCCGGATCACCTCGGCGATCCAGTCGGTGTCGCCGCCGGACTCACGCATCGCGAACCGGCGGTACTCGCTCTTGCGGGCGAGGCCGTCCTCGAAGACCACCATGCTGGCCACCACGTTGGTGCCCTGGACGTGGCTGATGTCGAAGCACTCGATGCGCAGTGGCGCGTCGGGCATGTCGAGCGCCTCCTGCAGCTCGGCCAGTGCCTGGGAGCGGGCGGTCAGGTCGCTGGCCCGGCGCAGCTTGTACTGCAGGAACGCCTGCTCGGCATTGCGCTGCACGGTCTGCATCAGCGAGCGCTTGTCGCCGCGCTGCGGTATGCGCAGCGACACCCGGCTGCCGCGGATCTCGGTGAGCAGCTCGGCCAGCGCCTCATGGTCGTCGGGCAGTTCCGGCACCAGCACCTCGCGCGGGATGACGGAATCGTCCTGGCCGTAGAACTGCAGCACGAACTGCTCGACCAGCTCCTTGATCTCGGACTGCCCGGCGTCCGGGTCCACCGCCACGGAGTCGACCACCCAGCCTCGCTGGCCGCGCACCCGGCCCTCCCGGACGTGGAAGACCTGCACGGCGGCCGACAGCTCGTCGGTGGCGAAGGCCACCACGTCGGCGTCGGCACCGTCGCGCAGCACGACCGCCTGCTTCTCCATCGAGCGGCGCAGCGCGCCCAGGTCGTCGCGCAGCCGGGCGGCGCGTTCGAACTCCAGATCGGCGCTCGCGACCGCCATCTCCTTCTCCAGCCGGCGGATCATGGCGTCGGTCTTGCCTGCCATGAAGTCGCAGAAGTCGTCCACGATCTGCCGATGCTCGTCCGCGCTGACCCGGCCCACGCACGGTGCGCTGCACTTGCCGATGTAGCCCAGCAGGCACGGACGTCCGATCTGGCCGGCCCGCTTGAACACCCCGTTGGAGCAGGTGCGGGCCGGGAACACCCGCAGCAGCAGGTCCAGCGTCTCGCGGATCGCCCAGGCATGGGCGTACGGGCCGAAGTACCGGACGCCAGGCTTCTTAGGGCCGCGCATCACCTGCAGCCGCGGGTACTCCTCGTTCAGGGTGACCGCCAGCGACGGGTAGGACTTGTCGTCGCGGTAGCGGACGTTGAAGCGGGGGTCGAACTCCTTGATCCAGTTGAACTCCAGCTGCAGCGCTTCGACCTCGGTGTTGACGATGGTCCACTCGACGCTGGCCGCCGAATAGACCATCTGCCGGGTGCGCGGGTGCAGCGCGCTCGGGTCGGCGAAGTAGGAGTTCAGCCGCGACCGCAGGCTCTTGGCCTTGCCGACGTAGATGACCCGGCCACCGGCATCCCGGAACTTGTAGACACCCGGCTCGACCGGAATGGTGCCGGTAGCCGGGCGGTAGGAGGACGGATCAGCCACGCTTAGAGCCTAGTTAGCCGGAAGGGGTTCGGCGCGCAGGACTTCCCCGCGTTCGCCGGAGGCGGGCACGGTATGGCGTGCACGGGGTCGCCGGGTTTGTGCCGGCTGCCCGTCAGGGCCTGCCGCGCGCGTCAGCGCTCGCCACGGGAAGCGGCCTTGCGGGCTGCCGGCTTGCGCCCGGTGCCGTTGGACGACGACGCCACGACCGACGCACCGGTGCTGAGGGCCTTGGCCGTCCGGGTCGCCGCGCTGGTCCTCGTCGTGGTGCTGGTCCTGGGCGTGGCGGTCTTGGCCGCGACGGGCTGGCGCACCGTGCGAGCCGGCTCGCCGGCCTTGGCCGCGGCCCGCTTGGTGGCCGGTTGCCTGGCCGCCGCCTCCTTGGTGGCCGCCTTGGCCGTCGCCTGCCTGGTGGCCGCCTTGGCCGCGGTCCGCTTGCCCGGCGACCGGGCGCCGGCGGCGGGAAGCGCCGCCAACTGCTCGGCGAGGATGTCGCTGAGGAACTGCCCGGTGTAGGAGCCGTCCACCAGTGCCACGTCCTCCGGAGTGCCCTGCGCCACCACGGTGCCGCCGCCGGAACCACCCTCGGGACCCATGTCGATCACCCAGTCGGCGGTCTTGATGACGTCCAGGTTGTGCTCGATCACCATGACCGAGTTGCCCTTGTCGACCAGCGACTGCAGCACGGCGAGCAGCTTGGAGACGTCCTCGAAGTGCAGGCCGGTGGTGGGCTCGTCCAGCACGTAGATGGTGCGTCCGGTCGAGCGCTTCTGCAGCTCGCTGGCCAGCTTCACCCGCTGCGCCTCGCCGCCCGACAAGGTCGGCGCCGGCTGCCCCAGCCGCACGTAGCCCAGGCCGACATCGACGATGGTCTGCATGTGCCGGGCGATCGGCGGCTGGTTGGCGAAGAACTCCAGCGCCTCCTCGCACGGCATGTCGAGCACCTGGGCGATGTTCTTGCCCTTGAAGGCGATGTCGAGGGTGTCCCGGTTGTAGCGGGCGCCCTTGCACAC
>JAVEEO010000340.1 GCA_030840415.1 Pseudonocardiales bacterium
GCGCGTGGACATCCCGGGCGTGACGACCGCGGTTCTGGGGCTCGCCGGACTGGTCTACGGCTTCTCCCTGGCGGAGACCAACGGCTGGACTGATCGGTGGACGCTGGCGCTGCTCGTCGTCTCCGTCCTGCTGCTGATCGGCTTCGTGCTTATCGAGCGGCGGGTCGCGCATCCGCTGCTGCCGATGCGGGTGGTGCTCGACCGACGCCGGGGCGGCGCCTACCTGGCCATCGCGCTCGCCGGGATCGGCATGTTCGCGATCTTCCTGTTCCTCACCTACTACCTGCAGCAGACGCTCGGCTTTTCGCCGCTGATTACCGGGCTCGCGTTCCTGCCGCTCGTCGGCGGCATCATCACCTGCTCGGCGATCCTGATCCCGCAGCTGCTGCCACGCACGGGGCCGCGGCCCCTGGTCGTCACCGGCCAGCTGCTCGCCGCCGCCGGTCTGCTGCTCCTGTGGCGACTGCAGGTCGCCAGCAGCTACGCCGGCCATGTGCTGCCCGCCTTGATCGTCATGGGCTTGGGGCTGGGCCTGATCTTCGGTTCGTGCTTCAACACCGCGACCTCCGGCACCCCGCAGTCCGACGCCGGCGTGGCCTCGGCCCTGGTGAACACCGGTCAGCAGGTCGGCGGCGCCCTGGGCACGGCGTTGCTGAACACCATCGCCGCGACAGCCGCCTCGTCCTACCTGTCCTCCCGGCAGCCCTCTTCCGCCGCCGTCAATGCGGCCGCCGTGGCCGGTGACACGCGGGCATTCATCATCGCCGCCGGTATCTTCCTCGTCGCGGCCGTCGCCAGCGTGTTCGTCCTGCCCAACGGCCCCAATTGAACGCATCCGCTCGCCGACTAGGGATGGCGCCTTGCTGCAGGATCGCTGAGCGGGATAGAGCGTCGGCCAAGTGCCCCTGCGGCCGGAAGGCCGGTCGCCGTGTCGCCCGGCTTCACAGCACCTCGATCGTGTGGATGCCATCCGGTCTCGGGCCTGCGGGCTGCCTCTGAAGCGGCGGTCCAGGCCCACGCGGCTACAACTGCGGGGCGACCTCGGCGGCGATAAGCTCCAGCTGATCCAGATCGGTCAGGTCCATCAGCTGCAGGTAGACCCGGTCGGCGCCGATGCCGGCGAACTCGCCGAGCTTGGTTACCACCTCGGCAGGCGTGCCGGCCAGCCCGTTGGCGCGCAGCTCGTCCAGGTCCCGGCCCAGCCGCTCCGCCCGCTGCCGCAGCTCGGCTTCGTTCCGCCCGACGCAGATGACCTGGGCCACCGAGTAGGTCATCGAACTCGCGTCCCGGCCGGCCTCGGCCACCGCCGCCCGCACCCGGTCGAAGACCTGCCCGCTCTCGGCGACCGACCGGAAGGCGGCGTTGTACTCGTCGGCGTGCTTGACCGCCAACGCCGCCGAGCGCTTCTTGGCCTCACCGCCCAGGATGATCGGCACCCGGGGCCGCTGCACCGGCTTGGGCAGCGCCGGCGAGTCGCGCAGCTGGTAGTGGCTGCCCTCGAAGTCGAAGTGCTCGCCGTCCGGCGTCTGCCACAGGCCGTCCAGGATCGCCAACTGCTCGGCGAACAGGTCGTAGCGGGTGGAGACGTCGGGAAAGTCGAGGCCGTAGGCGGTGTGTTCGGCTTCGAACCAGCCGGCCCCCAGGCCCAGCTCCACCCGGCCGCCGCTCATCTGGTCGACCCCGGCGACGGTGATCGCCAGCGGCCCGGGATGGCGGAAGGTGGCCGGGCTGACCAGGGTGCCGAGCCGGATCCGGCTGGTCTCGCGCGCCAATCCCGCCAGCGTCGTCCAGGCGTCGGTCGGGCCGGGCAGCCCGGACGAGTTCCCCATCGTCAGGTAGTGGTCGGAGCGGAAGAAACCCTCGTAGCCGAGTGCCTCGGCGGCCTGGGCCACCGCCAGCAACTCGTCGTAGGTGGCTCCCTGCTGGGGCTCGGTGAAGACGCACAGCCGCATCCCTCGAGGCTAGCCGTGCCCAGTTCCCGAGCTGGCGCGCCGCCCTCGGCAATGCCTGAGAAGGCACCCGGCGGTACGGCGGCGAAACTGGCAGACCCGACGAGCAGCACGGTTCGGGCCGACCAATCACTTGCGACACCTACTCGCCAGTAATACTCTTGGGCTACTGACGAGTAACAAGGAGATCCGCCGCGATGGGCCACTACAAGAGCAACCTGCGTGACATCGAGTTCAACCTGTTCGAGGTGCTCGGAACCGGTGACCGGCTCGGCACCGGGCCCTTCGCCGACATCGACGCCGACACCGCCCGTGGCATCCTCGCCGAGGTGCGCACCCTCGCCGAGGGCCCGCTGGCCGAGTCCTACACCGACGCCGACCGCAACCCGCCGGTGTTCGACCCGGCCACGCACTCGGTGACGATGCCCGAGTCGTTCAAGAAGTCCTACTCGGTCTGGCAGGACGCCGAATGGTGGCGGCTGGAGACGCTGCCCTCGCTCGGCGGCACCCTGGCGCCCCGGTCGCTGGTCTGGTCCATCGCCGAGCTGGTACTGGGTGCCAACCCGGCCATCTGGATGTACAACTGCGGCCCGGCCTTCGCCAACATCATCGACGTGCTCGGCACCGAGGAGCAGCGCAAGATCGCCCGGCTGATCATCGACCGGCGGTGGGGCGCCACCATGGTGCTGACCGAGCCGGACGCCGGTTCCGACGTCGGCGCCGGCCGGACCAAGGCCATCCGCCAGGACGACGGCAGCTGGCACATCGAGGGCGTCAAGCGCTTCATCACCTCGGCCGAGCACGACATGGCCGACAACATCGTGCACTACGTGCTGGCCCGACCCGAGGGTGCCGGGCCCGGCACCAAGGGCCTGTCGCTGTTCCTGGTGCCCAAGTTCGATTTCGACTGGGACACCGGTGAGCTGGGCGAGCGCAACGGCGTGCTGGTGACGGGAGTCGAGCACAAGATGGGGCTGAAGGCCTCCACCACCTGCGAGGTCACCTTCGGCGAGCGAACCCCCGCGAAGGGCTGGCTGCTCGGCGAGGTGCACGACGGCATCGCCCAGATGTTCAAGGTGATCGAGCACGCCCGGATGATGGTCGGCACCAAGGCCTACTCCGAGCTGTCGGCCGGCTACCTGGCCGCGCTGGACTACGCCAAGACCCGGGTGCAGTCGGCGGACCTGACCAGGGCCGCGGACAAGACCGCGCCCCGGGTGACGATCATCCACCACCCCGACGTCCGCCGGCAGCTGATGCTGCAGAAGGCCTACGCCGAGGGGCTGCGGGCGGTCGCGCTCTACACCGCCAGCGTCCAGGACCGGATCCAGGTCAGCGAGTTCCAGGCGGAGGCCGACCCCGACGCGGTGCCGGCCGGCGGCCTCGCCGACGGCACCGCCGGCCAGCCGCACCAGTCCCGGCAGGCCGAGACCGTCGACGAGCGGCTCAACGACCTGCTGCTGCCGATCGTCAAGGGCGTCAGCTCCGAGCGCTCCTACGAGCAGCTGGGCCAGTCGCTGCAGGTGTTCGGCGGTTCGGGATTCCTGCAGGACTACCCGGTGGAGCAGTACATCAGGGACAACAAGATCGACTCGCTGTACGAGGGCACCACCGCGATCCAGGGCCAGGACTTCTTCTTCCGCAAGATCGTCCGGGACAAGGGCGTCGCCCTCGGCGCGCTGTCGGCCGAGATCCAGGGCTTCCTGGACTCGATCGGCGACGAGGGCCGGCTCAAGGTCGAGCGCGAGGCGGTCAGCCGGGCGCTGACCGAGGTGGGCACCATGGTGGCGGCCATGATCGGCCAGCTGACCTCGGCCCGGGACGACATCCGCAACGTCTACAAGGTCGGCCAGAACACCACCCGCCTGCTGATGTCCGCGGGTGACCTGATGGTCGGCTACCTGCTGCTGCGCCAGGCCGCGGTCGCCGTCCGGAAGCTGGACGACAACGGTCTG
>JAVEEO010000353.1 GCA_030840415.1 Pseudonocardiales bacterium
CTGCCACGAGTGGTTGATGAACTTGTTGTACCGGCCGCGGAAGATCCGGTTCAGCAGGCCCCGGTTTGCCAGCAGCACATCCAGTTCGTCGGGCTGGTACTGGCCGAGCTTGGCCTTGCGCCACATCTTGACGATGCCGACCAGCACCACCAGGTTCAGCGCGGCGATCAGGTACAGGAAGCTCGCCGACACCAGGGTTCCGATGATGCCGCCGGTGCCGGCGAACTCGGCCTGGAACCGGCTGGCCGCCTTGGCGGCGAAGGCGATCGCGATCGAGAGCGCCAGCACGATGGTGGAATGGCCGAGGGAGAAGAAGAAACCGACCCCGAGCGGGCGCTTGCCCTTCTGCAGCAGGTACCTGGTGGTGTCGTCGATCGCGCTGATGTGGTCGGCGTCGAAGGCATGCCGCAGGCCGAAGCCGTAGGCCAGGGTGGCCGCCCCGGCAAACACCAGGTTGCCCTTGCCGTCGCCGAGGGAGTGGAACTGCGGCTGGGCGTTGTAGTAGTAGAACAACCCGAAACCCGCCAGGTGCAGGGCGGCGACCACGCCGAACAGCCCCAGCAGCCGGATCACCTCGTCGCGACTGAAGCTGATCCCGCGGCGGGCGACCGCGCTGTCGCCGGGCTGCTCGGTTGCTGTGGTCATCACCGCGCCTTCGCTAGCCCCACCGCTGTCAGCGGCCTGGATCGACGCTAGCGAGCACATCGCGGTTATTGCAAGTTGATGGCAATAACCAAGCGGCTAGCCGACCGAGAACTCCCGCAACGCCAGCGCCGCGCGCGGGTCGGTGCTGGACCGTCCGATCGAGAGATAGCCGCCGCGCACCGCGGAGTCATAGACCACCACCTGCGCGGAGTCGGACTGGTCGGTGCGGCGCCAGATCAGCGACTGGGGCGAGACGTCCAGGCGCAGCGACACCCACTGGCCGCCCTGCACCGCCGGCGTCCTGACCTCGCCGAGCAGCTCGTCGGCGGCGGCTGCGCTGTGCCGGTAGATGCGCAGCGTGCCGTCCGGCGACATGGTGGCGTGATAGCCCTCGCTCAGGCTCAGGCCGTCCTCGTAGTAGCGGTCGTCGAGGTGGCAGAACGCCAGCGACAGGACGGCGGACGGGTCGGCCTGCAACCGGTCCCAGGCAGCGGAGAACCGCAGCCGATACTGCGAGGCGGCCGCGGGGATCGGGCAGAGCTGGCCCAGGGTGATGAACTGCCGGTCGCCCTCGGCGCCCAGGGTCAGCTCGTTCACCGACGTCCAGGCACCGGCCAGTGACCTGCTGTCGGGCATCTTCGGCTTCTCCCCGGATGAGATCCGCTTGCTGGCCCAACTGTCGGAGGTGGCCGCGGCCCGGTCGGTCGTGGTGTAGCCGTAGTCGGAGGTGACCGCACCGCTGACCCCCAGCCGGAAGTAGTGCTCGGCGTCGGCCCGGCGGTGGACCGGGTAGACCATCAGCGGCACCCGGTGTGCCTTGGCAGCGGCGATCAGCGCGTCCGGGTAGTAGGTGACGTAGTCGCCGGTGTCGGCCGGCAGCACCAGCAGGTCGTTGCGGTCCAGCCTGGCCGCCGCTGTCGCGATGGTCGGCTCGTTCATGTCCTCGGGGCTCAGGTAGGAGAAGATCGGCAGGCCGGCGGCCTTGGCCTGCGGGATCCGGACGCTGGAGTAGTAGGCCTTGACGATCACGCTGTCGAGCAGGCCGAGCCGGGTCACCAGCGCCATCATCGACGGGTAGGCCCGGTCGTCCTTGGCCTCCAGGCAGAGCACCACCTTGCCGCCGAACTCCTTCAGCACCGCCTCCAGCCGCGGCACCTCCGGCGCCTGCTGCACCCAGGCCGGCCCCAGCTGCGGCTGCCGGATCCGGATCGAGGCCAGCACCGACGACGGCTGGTCGGCGATGAAACCCGTACCGGTGGTGGTGCGGTCATAGCTCAGGTCGTGCATGCAGACCAGGACGCCGTCGGAGGTCATGTTGACGCTGACCTCCAGGCACGGCGCGCCCAACTGCACCGCCGCGCGGTAGCTGGGCAGGCTGTGCTCGGGGTAGACGTCGCCGGCGCCGCGATGCGCGATCCAGAACGGCGTGCCGCGGCTGGCCGCCCAGGCGCGCACCCTCGCCGGACCGGTCGCCCGCGCGCTGGCGGTGGCACCGGCGGTGCCGGACGTCCGGTCGGTGGTGATGTCGGGCGGCCCCGAGCAGGCCGCCAGCAGGCCGAGGCCGACGCTGCCGCCGAGGGCGCCCAGCATCGAGCGCCGGCTCAGGTGATGATCGAAGGACACTCCGCCAGCCTAACGGAGCTTTTATGGCACCCCGCCCGGCCGGTGACGCGGGGGGCGCCGGGGTGCCGAGCCAGCCGGGGGCGCGGGTCAGCCGGAGCGCCGGGCCAGCCGGGACGCCGAGTCACCCGGGGCGGATCAGCCGAGGGTCAGCGTCGCGCCGTCGAGCGAGATCCGCCGCGTGACCCGGACGGCATCGAGCAGCCGGCGGTCGTGGCTGACCAGCAGCAGCGTTCCGGGATAGCTGTCCAGGGCCTGCTCCAGTTGCTCGATGGCCGGCAGGTCCAGGTGGTTGGTGGGCTCGTCCAGTACCAGCAGGTTCACCCCGCGTCCCTGTAGCAGGGCCAGCGCCGCCCGGGTCCGCTCCCCCGGCGACAGGGTCCCGGCCGGGCGGTCGACGTGCACGGCCCGCAGCCCGAACTTGGCCAGCAGGGTCCGGACGTCGGCGTCGGGCCAGTCCGGCAGCAGCCGGCCCAGTGCCCGGGGCAGCGTCTCGTCCGCCCCGATCAGGCCGCGCGCCTGGTCGATCTCGCCGACCACCACGCCGGCACCGAGGTACTGGCGTCCCTCGCTCAGTGCCAGCCTGCCCAGCAGCGCGGCCAGCAGGGTGGTCTTGCCGCTGCCGTTGGCCCCGGTGATGGCGATCCGGTCGGCCCAGTCGACCTGCAGGCTGATCGGCCCCAGCCGGAAGTCGCCGCGGGTCACCACGGCCTGGTCGAGCACCGCCACCACCGCGCCCGACCGCGGTGCCGCGGCGATCTCCAGCCGCAGTTCCCACTCCTTGCGGGGCTCGGCGACCACCTCCATCCGGTCCAGCAGCCGCTCGGTCTGCCGGGCCTTGGCCGCCTGCTTCTCGGTGCTCTCCTGCTGGAACTTGCGGCTGAGCTTGTCCGGGTCCTTGCCGGCCTTGCGCCGGGCGTTGCGGGTGCCGTTGTCGAGCCAGTTGCGTTGCATCCGGGCCCGGTCGGTGAGTTCCTGGCGGCGCTCGGCGTTCTCCTCATAGGCCTCCCGGGCCCGCCGCCGGGCGATCGCCCGCTCGTCGAGGTAGGCCTGGTAGCCGCCGGAGTAGTGCGCGATCTGCTGCTGGGCCAGGTCCAGTTCGACGATCTCGGTGGCGGTCCGGGCCAGGAACTCGCGGTCGTGGCTGACGATCACCTGCCCGGCGCGTTGCGAGGTCACGAACCGCTCGAGCAGTTCGAGCCCGGCCAGGTCCAGGTCGTTGGTCGGCTCGTCCAGGGCGAAGACGTCGAAGCGGGCCAGCAGCAACGAGGCCAGGGCCGCCCGGGCGGCCTGGCCACCCGACAGCGACGTCATCTCCGCCTGCGGGCCGACGGCCAGGCCCAGCTGCGCCAGCACCGCCGGTATCCGGTCCTCCAGGTCCGCCCCGCCGAGGTTGAGCCAGCGCTCGAAGGCTGCCGAGTAGTCCGCCTCGACCGTCCTGCCGTCAGCGGGATAGCCGCCAGCGGGATAGCCGGCGGAGGAGTTGCCGCCGGCCAGCGCGGCGGCGGCCCGCTCCATCCGCTCGGTCGCGTCGGTGACCCCGGTGCGCCGTCCGAGAAAGGCCGCCAGTGTCTCGCCCGGACGCCGATCCGGTTCCTGCGCCAGGTACCCGACACTCGCCTCGGCCGGCACCCGGGTGATCGAGCCGGTCTCGGGAACCACCAGCCCGGCCAGCATCCGCAGCAGGGTGGTCGTGCCGGCACCGTTCGGGCCGACCAGCCCGATCACCGCACCCGGGGCCACCACCAGGTCCAGGCCGCGGAACAGCCACCGCGAGCCGTAGCCGGCGCTGAGGTCACTGACCAGGATCGTTGCGCTCACTCCGGCGACGGTAGCCCAACGGTGCCAGCCGTTATCGCAACCACCGCCTCGGATCCACCCGGGCGAGCGGACGCTCGCGTCCTAACCGAACGCGGGCACTCCCCCGGCGGCTTCGCGCTCGGCACCGGACTCGGCATCGAGTTCGGCCAGGCAGGCCGCCCGCTGCGAGGCGGCATCGGCTTCGCTCGGATCGAGTTCGCAGACCCGGCCGAAGTCCTCGGCCGCCGGTCGCCAGTGACCGAGCGCCTGCAAGACGCTGCCGCGGTTGAACAGGATCGCGGCATCTTCCGGGCTCAGCTCGGCGGCCACCTGCAGGTCCCTGAGCGCCTGCTGCAGGTTGTGGTCGGCGAATTCCACCGCACCGCGCAGCGCCCACGCTCCGGCCAGCGCGGGGTCTGCCTCGATGGCGGCGTCCAGCGCCGCGCGCGCCTGGTCCAGCCGGCCGGCCTCCAGTTCCAGTCGCCCGCGCAGGGACAGCAGGTGGCCGTTGCCGGGATCCAGCGCCAGGCCGGCATCGACATCGCGCCCGGCCGCCTCCAGGTCGCCGAGGTCGGCCAGGATGCCGGCCCGGTTGAGATAGGCGTCGAGGTAGTCCGGTTGCAATTCCAGGACGTAGCTGAAGTCGGCCAGCGCGGCGGTCAACTCGCCCAGCCCGGCCAGCAGATTCGCCCGGTTGTAGTAGACCTCGGGGAACGGCGGTCCCAGCCGCATCGCCGTCTCGTACTCGGCCAGCGCCTCGTCGTCGCG
>JAVEEO010000379.1 GCA_030840415.1 Pseudonocardiales bacterium
TTACTCGTAGATTCCCTCCAGGTACCACCTCCGCTGGCGGTAGCACAGCAGCAACGCGGTACCCGGATCAGATCCCCGCTCACCTTCCAGCAACACCTGGACACGGGCGGTGCGGCCCCCGGCCCGATCAGGATCCCACCAGCGTTCGTCGACCGGCCATGGTCCGGCCCACCAGCGCAGCCGGTCGTCACGGCCGCGAGAGGTCAACCGTGCCGGGTCGGCGGAAAACAGCCCACGGCTGGTCACGCGGATCGAGTTACCTTGGGCATCAAGCAATTCCACCGGATCATCGAGCAGCACCGTCGGCGACGGCTCCGGCAGTTGACCGGGCCACGGTAGACACGGGTCGGCACGCGGCACCGGCTCGTCGCCCAGCGGCGTCAACGTGATTCGCTCAGCCGGCCCGCGACCACCGCTGAGCACCGGCACCTGCACCGCCTCCGGACCGAGCAGACCCTGCACCCGTACCAGCGCTCGACGGGCCCGCATCCTGTCCTCGTCACCGAGGCCACCCCATAGCGGTAACTGCAATGCACCCGCCGAGACCACCTCCACCGCCTGCAGCCGTAACAGCGTCACCGGCGCGGTGGGTCGATCCACGAAAATCCGGGTGTTCAACCAGCCGTCCAACTGCCAGCGCACCCGGTCGGCGGTGGCATCCTCGGTCAACGGCTCGGCGCATCGCCACACCCGCGTCAGCTCTTCCCCGTTGGCGGTGACAGCGTGAATGGCCAGCCGGGTGCATCCCACCCCGGCGGCTATCAACGTCTGATGCAACGCGCTGGCCAGCGAGCGCCCGGCAAATGCCGCGGCGTCAACCCGGTCGATCGGCGGATCGCAATGCAGCACGGCATCCAGTTCGGCCGGCGGCTCACGCCCGGACGGTCCGCGTTCCGGCTCACCGCGGGCGAACCGGTGCGCACTCACCGCGTCGGCCCCGAACCGGGAAGCCACGTCGGTGCGCGACAGCGCAGCGAACTGTCCGATGGTACGAATACCCATCCGCCACAGTAGATCCGCCAGATCGGCCCGTCCGGGACCGGACAGGCTGGGCTCGGTGGCGAGTTGCCGGATCGACAGCGCCGACAGAAACCGCGCGTCTTCTCCCGGCTCCACGACACGGCCTGCACGGGCGGCGAAGACCGCGGTGGACAACTGGTCGGCTATCCCGACCTGACACTCGGCGCCGGCCCCGGCCACTGCGTCGGTCAGCCGTTCGGCGGCCTGCTGCTCGGACCCGAAAAAGCGGGCAGCCCCACGCACCGCCAACACCACCAGGCCAGGACGCAGCACCTCGGCGCGGGGCACCAGATCGTCCACCGCCGCGACAACTCCTTCGAAGAAGCGAGCGTCGCGATCGGAGTCGGCAGCCACAACATGCAGTTGCGGACAGCGCGCCGCTGCCTCCCGTCGCCGCAGTCCTCGCCGCACTCCCGCCGAACGGGCAGCCGATGAGCAGGCGATCACGCGGTTGGCCAGCGTGACGGCGACCGGGGCCGTCGCGGGCAGCTCTGCGGCCGCCGCCGCGGCTACCGCAGGCCAGTCCATGCACCAAATCGCCAGTACTCGGGAGGCCACCTGACTTACCCCGTTCGCACCCGCCCGATCGCCCGCCCTCCCGCGCACACATCGAGCCGCACCTTGCTGATCCGTCCGAAACCCGGCATATCCGCCGTAATCTCATAGCCGCAGACCCGGGCCTCCAGTCGTATCGACGCACCCTGCCAGTCACCATCGGTGACCAGCAACGTGCAGCCTTTGTGGTGAGCACGGGCCACCACCGCCCGCGCCCGGGTCAGTGGCACCGAGCGCCCTCCCAGAGCCAGCACGACCAGATCCATCCCGTCCATGAGCACCGCGGCCACCTCCACCGGGTCGGTCCCGGGATCCGGGATTACCGCAAGCCGGCTCAGATCGGCTCCCATTTCCACGGCAGCCAGCAGGCCGATATCCGGCTGGCCGACAATGGCCGCGTTCCCGCCGGCGGCCGTCACCGCGGCCACCATGCTCAGCGGCAGCGACCGGGCACCCGACAGCACCGCAACTGTTCCTCGTGGCAACGCATCAGGCAACACATTGGCCAGCAGCTGCGGAACCGGAAGTCTGGTCTCCGAATCCGGTAGCAGGTCATCCGCGCCGGTCTGACTATGAGCGTGGCTGTGCCGACCGGAACCGACCTTCCCGGACACTGCCGCTATCTGTCGACGCAGCTTTTTCAGCTGCTCAGCGCGGTTGTGATGAGACTGATCGGAGGCAAGAATCGCCGTCATCGCCCACCTCCCGGCCGCACAGAATTACCATTTTTTTCGAATGTATGTTCGATGCGATCAGTCAACACCTACCCACCGACAACGTCAAGCGGATCACCTGCCGCAGGCGCCGTGGTCGCGCCCACCAGCTAACTTCGCCGCGGTGTCGCCGGGCTACATCCAATTGCCCGGCTCCTCCTACCGCCGCTTCGCGGCGCGCATCGTCGCCGGGCTACTCCCACTCGATGGTGCCGGGGGGTTT
>JAVEEO010000419.1 GCA_030840415.1 Pseudonocardiales bacterium
GCGATCCGCAGGATGCCGGGCGCCTTCCCATCCGGACGGGGCACCAGGCCCCAACTGCAGGTGTCGTCCGGGCCGTCGACGTAGCGGTACACCCGCTGGCCGAGCGCACCGGCGACCGCGGCGTCGGTCACCGCGGTACAGGGCGCCACCCGGGCCGCCGGCGGGGCGGGCGTGGTCGTCGGGATGAGCTGACCGGCGATCAGGCGGCCCGCGGTGCCGGCCCCGGACCACCACAGCCGTTGCCCGGTCCCGGTCAGCAGGGACACCACCACCGTCAGGCAGAGCAGCAGCTTGATGGCGGCGGCATGCCGCGGCCCGGCGCGCCGAGCCGCTCCGCGGCCAGTGGACCGGCGCGGTCGGCGCACCGGTTGGTCGACCGGCCCGCTGCGATGGCCGCGGCGGCCGAGCATCGGGGCGATCGGCAACACCGGCTGCCCGGTGGCCGGCGGAGGGCCGGCGGCAAGGGTGGCCGCGGGAAAGGCCGCCGCCAGCCGGGCCGCCTCGGCGTCGAGATCGGCCCCGGCCGGGCGTCTCGGCCGGGCCAACAGCCAGGACGCCAACCGGCCGACCGGCACGACGAACACCCCGCGGACCGCGACCGGCTCGCCGAACTCCTCGGAATGCTCGCCGGCCAGGCAGATCACCGGATCGATCACCGAGGTGGTGAGCGATTCGAGCTGCTCGGCCATCCGCCGGACCTTGTCCACCTTGTCGTCCAGTGACCGCCGGCTGCCGGCCCGCTGCCGCAGGCTGCCACCTTCGGCGACCACCGTGCCGGTGAAGTTCTTGGCGTCGATGAGGTAGGTCCCGGCCACCGACACCACGATGTGGTCGAGGTTGACCCGGGACTGGCCCGGCGCCAGCAGCCGGTCGTGCAGCACCCGGCAGTGCCTGCCCTCCAGCGGAGCCAGCGCCGCGGCAACCCGGCGCTCCCCGAGGTCACCGGCCTCCCACCGGGAAGCCATCGAGTCCATCCGATCGGCCTTGAGCCGGGCGTCGGCCGCCAGCCTGCGCAGCGCCTCGGCCTTCTCCCGTGCTGACCCACCCTCGGCGCCCATCGCCCTCCCCGTCTCCAGGAGTGCAATCGGCCGGGAGGCGGTCGAATCAAGCTGCCCGGGATCGGCCGACCCGGCCCGACGGACCCGGTAGCCTGCTGTCTACACGCGCGCCCCGGCGGCCCGAGCCAGCTCGAAGAACCCGGTGGCGCCCCAGCCTAGGAAGGCCGGCCATGAGAGTCGCACTGTTCGCGACCTGCCTGGTGGACGGGCTGTTTCCCGACGTCGCCCGGGCCACGGTGCGGCTGCTGCGCCGGCTCGGGCACCAGGTGGAGTTTCGGCAGGAGCAGTCCTGCTGCGGCCAGATGCACCTGAACACCGGCTACCCCGCCGAGGCGCTGCCGCTGATCCGCCGCCAGGTCGAGGTGTTCGCCGACTGCGAGGCGATCGTCGCGCCGAGCGGGTCGTGCACCGGCGCGATCCGGCACCAGTACGCCGACACCGCGCGCCGGTTCGGCGACGAGCGACTGGCCGTCGCCGCCGAGGCGGTCGCCGCCCGGACCTACGAGCTGTCGGAGTTCCTGGTCGACGTCACCGGCGTCACCGACGTCGGCGGGTACTTCCCGCACCGGGTGACCTACCACCCCACCTGCCACTCGCTGCGGCTGCTGCGGGTCGGCGACAAGCCGCTGGCGTTGCTGCGGGCCGTCGAGGGCATCGACCTGGTGGAGCTGCCCGGTGCGGAATCCTGTTGCGGTTTCGGCGGGACCTTCGCCCTGAAGAACAGCGCGGTGTCGGCGGCGATGCTGGCCGACAAGGTCGCCGCGGTGGCGGCCACCGCCGCGTCGGTGTGCTCGGCGGGCGACTCCTCCTGCCTGATGCACATCGGCGGCGGCCTGTCCCGGCTGCGGGTGGGCGCCCGCACGATGCACCTGGCCGAGATCCTGGCCAGCACCCGCACCGAACCGGCGCTGGTATGACCTATTTGGGCATGCCGACCGCGCCGGCCGGCGTCGGCCAGTTGCGCGGCACCGAATCCTTTCCGGCGGCCGCCGAAACCGCGCTGGCCAACGGCCAGCTGCGGCGCAACCTGGCCAACGCCACCAGCACGATCCGCGCCAAGCGGGCCGCGGTGGTCTCCGAAGTCCCGGACTGGCAGCAACTGCGCGCCGCGGCCGCCGCGATCAAGGACGACGTGCTGGCCAACCTCGACAGCTACCTGGTGCAGCTGGAGGCGCGGGTCACCGAGCAGGGCGGGGTGGTGCACTGGGCGCGCGACGCCACCGAGGCGAACCGGATCGTCACCGAACTGGTGGCGGCCACCGGAGCCCGCGAGGTGGTCAAGGTCAAGTCGATGGCCACCCAGGAGATCGGCCTGAACCAGGCGCTGGAAGAGGCCGGCATCCTGGCCTACGAAACCGACCTGGCCGAGCTGATCGTGCAGCTGGGCGACGACCGGCCCAGCCACATCCTGGTGCCGGCGATCCACCGCAACCGCACCGAGATCCGCGACATCTTCCTGGCCGAGATGGCCGGGGTGCACCCGGGACTCACCGACGACCCGCCGGCGCTGGCCGAGGCTGCCCGGACCTACCTGCGGCAGAAGTTCCTGACCGCCAAGGTCGCGATCAGCGGCGCCAACTTCGCGATCGCCGACACCGGCACCCTGATGGTGGTCGAGTCCGAGGGCAACGGCCGGATGTGCCTGACCCTGCCGCGGACCCTGATCACCGTGATGGGCATCGAGAAGCTGTTGCCCACCTTCAGCGACCTGGAGGTGTTCCTGCAGTTGCTGCCGCGCTCGTCCACCGGTGAGCGGATGAACCCGTACACCTCGATGTGGACCGGCGTGCACCCCGGCGACGGGCCGCAGGAGTTCCACCTGGTGCTGCTGGACAACGGCCGGACCGCGACGCTGGCCGACGATCGCGGCCGGGCGGCACTGCGCTGCATCCGGTGCTCGGCCTGCCTCAACGTCTGCCCGGTCTACGAGCGCACCGGCGGCCACGCCTACGGCTCGGTCTATCCCGGCCCGATCGGCGCGGTGCTCTCGCCGCAGCTGACCGGGGTGGCCGACAACCCGAGCCTGCCGTTCGCCTCGACGCTGTGCGGGGCCTGCTACGACGTCTGCCCGGTCGCCATCGACATTCCGTCGATGCTGGTGCACCTGCGCGGCCGGGTGAACGCGGACAAGGCGGCCGGTCACCGGCTGCCGGTCCCGGAGGCGGCCGGGATGGCCGCGGCGTCCTGGGCGATGCGCGGGCGCCGGCGCTGGGCCTGGCTGCTGCGGGCCGCCCGGCTCGGCCGCTGGGCCCGGCTGGCCCGGCTGTCGAGGTCGCGGACCGCCCGCCGGCTGCTGCCGCCACCGCTGTCGTCCTGGACCCGCTCCCGCGACCTGCCGGAGCCACCGGCGCAGACCTTCCGCGACTGGTGGGCAGAGCAGCGATGACGGCCCGCGACGAGGTGCTGGGCCGGATCCGTTCGGCGCTGGGGGACGGGCCGTCCCGGCCGGCTGCCGGTGCGGTCGTCCGGCAGTACCGGCGGGCCGGTGCCGCGGCAGCCGAGGAGTTTCCGGCCGGATCCCGGTCCGACCTGGTGGAGCTGCTGGTGGACCGGCTGGTGGACTACCGCGCCAGCGTGAGCCGCACCAGCCCGGACGGTGTGGCCGGCGTGTTGGGCCGGCGGCTGGCCGAGCACGGCATCGGCTCGGCGCTGGTTCCGGACGGCTTTCCGCAGCAGTGGCTGGCCGACAGTGCCGTCGAGCGCCACAGCGACGAGGCGCTGACGCCCGCCCAGCTGGACCGGATCGACGGGGTGCTGTGCACCTGCCGGCTCGCGATCGCCGAGACCGGGACGATCGTGCTGGACTCCGGCCCCGGTCAGGGCCGGCGGGCGGTCAGCCTGGTGCCGGATTACCTGCTGATCGTGCTGGAGGCCGGGCAGGTGGTGGCCGGTGTTCCGGAGGCGGTCGCGCAGCTCGACCCGACCAGGCCGTTGACCTGGATCAGTGGACCCAGCGCGACCAGCGACATCGAGCTCAACCGGGTCGAGGGGGTGCACGGCCCGCGCACCCTGGACGTGATCCTGATCGAGGACGCCGAGACGCCCGCTGCCGAAGTGCGCGATGCCCAGGCGCCGGAGGCGATTGCCTGACCCGGTGGGCATTTGTTGCCGCGTGCCCAGTTGGTTGTGCTGTCCGCACAGCCGAATCTAGGCTCGGCTCCGTCGTCGCGGCTCCCGCCACGAAACCTCCGGAGGGAAATCGATGATCCGAGTCTGCGCGCTCGCCGACCTGCCGCCCGGCGAGGCCCTGCGGCTGGATCTCGAGCCTCCGGTCGCGGTGTTCCACACCGAGGACGGCGAGGTTTTCGCCATCGACGACACCTGCACGCACCAGAAGGCCTCGCTGGCTGAAGGTTTCTTGGAGGGCTGCGAGGTGGAGTGCTTCCTGCACGGCTCCAGATTCGACCTGCGGACCGGTGAGCCGGACGGGCCGCCGGCCACCCGGCCGGTCCGCACCCACCGGGTGGACGTCGTCGACGGTGACATCCTTCTCAGCCTCTCGCCGGCCGGGCAACCAGGCAATCCGCTCTCCACCCCGTGAAGCGGATCGCCGTCGTCGGCGGATCGCTGGCCGGTGTGTCGGCCGCCCGGGCGTTGCGCAAGCAGGGTTACGACGGCGAGCTGGTGATGGTCTGCGCCGAGCGGGAATCGCCCTACGACCGGCCGCCGCTGTCGAAGTCCTTTCTGGCCGGCGAGTCCACCGAGGCCGAGATCGGTCTGCTCGGCAATGGCGAAACCCTCGACGCGGACTGGCGAACCGGTGTCACCGCGACCGCGCTCCGGCCGAGCGGGGGCAGCCTGGCGCTGTCGGACGGCACCCACTTGCCGGCCGACGCGGTGGTGATCGCCACCGGGGCCCGGGCCCGCCAGCCCTGGCCGGACCCGCCGGCCGGCGTCTGCACGCTGCGCACCCTCGACGACGCGCGTCAGCTGCGGAGCCGGCTGCTGCCCGGTGCCCGGCTGGTCGTCGTGGGGGCCGGTTTCATCGGGGCCGAGGTCGCGGCCACGGCACGGGGCCTGGGCGTGGACGTCACCGTCGTCGAGGCGTTGGCCACCCCGCTGGGTGCCGCGCTGGGCAACGAGTTCGGCGCGGTGATCGCCGGGCTGCACGCCGCGCACGGGGTGCGGCTGCTGTGCGGAACGGGTGTCGGCCGGCTGGTCGGCCAGCGGCAGGTCGAGGGCGTCGAGCTGGTCGGCGGCCGGCTGGTCGCGGCCGACGTGGTGCTGGTCGGGGTGGGCGTGCGGCCCAACGTCGAGTGGCTGGCCGGCTCCGGCCTGACCGTCGCCGACGGCGTGCGCTGCGACGCCTACGGCGCGACCGGCATCAACCGGGTGGTCGCGGTCGGCGACTGCGCCAGCTGGTACGAGCCCGAAGCCGGTGGCCACGTCCGGCTCGAGCACTGGACCGGTGCCCGCGAGCGGGCCGCCGTCGCGGTCAGCTCGCTGCTGTCCGGTGGCCGGCAGCGGGTGGCGGCCGGCCCGCCGTACTTCTGGTCCGACCAGTACGGCAAGACCTTGCAGCTGGTCGGGCGGACCACCGGTGCGGACTCGGTGGCGGTCGAGGAGGGCTCGGTCGCCGAGCACGACTTCCTCGCGGTCTACCGGCGGGCCGGGCGGCCGGTCGCGGTGCTCGCGCTCGGCCACGCCAGGCCCTTCCTGCGCTGGCGCAAGCAACTCGCCGCCGGGCCGGTCAGGCCGTCGACGCCGGCGGCTTGAACCGCCGCCGCAGTCGCCGCCGCAGTCACCGTTGATGAGAATTCAGCCCGGATTATGTGAATTTAACATTGGCTAAACGCACCTACGTGCACCATTCGCTCGATCTCGGCATTCGGTCCGAGCATCTCAGCGTGCACTGGAGGCCCTGAATGACCCATGCCCGGTCCATGCGCAGGCGAGGCCTGGTGGCGGTAGCCGCCCTGGCCAGCAGCGCGATCCTCGGCGTCGGAATCCCGGCGCATGCCGATTCCGGCGCCGACAACGGCAGCGAGTCCGCCGAGCTGCTGGCGCGCTTCGGCGAGATGGATGCCGCTCGCACCGCGCCCACCGGCCTGGTCGCGCCCGGTGCCTACTCGGCCGCCTACGCCCAGCTGTCCAGCCTGCCGGCGGCCGCCGGGTCCTGGACCGAGGTCACCAAGACCCCGTACAACTCCGACGACCCGCGCTACCGCGACCCGAGCGCGTCCAACTCCAGCGGCGGCGCCGGCTACGTCACCGGTCGCATCCAGGCCCTGGCGGTGGACGCCTCCTGCACCTTCGTCGGCGCGGCCGGCGGTGGCGTGTCGCGCTCCTGCGACGGCGGCACCACCTGGACGCCGATCAGCGACGCGCTGCCCACCCAGTCGATCGGCTACCTCGCGGTCGCCCCGGACGGCGCGCTGTGGCTGGCCACCGGCGACGGCACCACCGGCTCGTCCACCTACGTCGGTACCGGCGTGTACCGGCTGGCCAGCCCGGACAGCGCCAGCTTCAGCCCGGCCACCCGGATCGGCGGCACCGAACTGGAGAGCCAGGTGATCCGCAAGCTGGTCATCGACGCGCCCAGCAACAAGGTGTTCGTGGCTGCCTCCCGCGGGGTGTACTCGCACTCCCTCACCGGTGGCGCCAGCACCGCCTGGAGCAACATCCTGGCGCCCTGCCGCGGCGGCCTGACCAGTTGCACCGACGTCAACTCCAACTACTGGGACATCGCCAACGACGTGGCGGTGCAGCCCGGCACCAACGGCCAGGTGATCCTTGCCAACGTCGCCTGGCGCAGCGGAGCCGCCTACAACGGCTTCTACCTGTCCACCAATGCCGGTGCCAGCTGGGCCAAGATCAACCCGACCGGTGCCATCAACCCCAAGGACATCGGCAACGCCACCTTCGGCTACGCCGCCAACGGTTCCCAGCTCTACGTGGTGCTGGAATCGCCGGCCCAGCTCAACTCCGGCGCGGCCAGCGCGCTGGCCGGCGTGTACGTCTCGCGCACCGGCGCGGTGGCCGGTCCCTACGACCAGATCGCCAACTCCTCGGTGCTCGCCCAGAGCGGCTCGGCCGAGCGCAAGCAGCGGATCGGCGGCGGCTACCAGCCCGGCGTGCAGGCCTGGTACAACCAGTTCGTCGGCGTCGACCCGGCCAACCCGAACCACGTCTACCTGGGTCTGGAAGAGGTCTACGAGAGCTTCGACGGCGGCCTGAGCTGGAGCACCATCGGCCGGTACTGGAACTTCGGCTTCTCCTGCTGGAGCTACCTGGACTCGCAGAACACCTGTGACGGAAACGTGATCCACTCCGACCAGCACGCCATCGCCTTCGGCACCGGCTCCTCGGCCGGCCAGGTGTTCGTCGGCAACGACGGCGGCGTGTACCGCCGCTCGATGGCGCCGGGCACCACCTCGTGGACCTCGCTGTCGCGCTCGGGCCAGCTCGACGCCCTGCAGTACTACTCGGTCGCGGTCGGCAAGAACGTCCAGCCGGGTGCCGCGCCGGGCTCGGTCCAGATCTGGGGCGGCCTGCAGGACAACGGCGTCTCGCTGCTGGACCCGGCCAACGCCGGCCAGGTCTCGCCGTTCGGCGGCGACGGCGGCGACCAGTTGGTGGACCCGAACAACGGCTGCCGCACCGTCGGCGAGTACGTCGACCTGACGCTGCAGATGACCCTCAACTGCGGCAAGGCCGACGGCAGCGCCGCCTCGGACTCGGCCATCATCAACATCGGCCCGGAGGACCCGCTGCCCCGGTTCATCGCGCCGTTCAGCGCCGACCAGACCGACGCCAACACCTGGGTCGCCGGCGGCGAGTTCGTGTGGACCAACACCAAGACCTGGGCCTCCACCAGCGGCGCTGACTGGACCCAGGCCGCGGACAGCGGTGCCGGCCACTCGATCACCTCGCTGGCCAGCCGCAACCACACCGTGTGGGCCGGCTGGTGCGGTTCGTGCAACCCGGGCGGCTCGTTCAACCGTGGTCTGCTGTCCAACGCCGGCGGCAGCGGGTACCACCAGGTCGCGATGGGATCGAACGTCCCGCTGCGGATGATCACCGGGGTCACCCCGGATCCCGCCGACCCGGCCAGCGCGTTCGTGGTCTTCGGCGGCTACTCCCGCAACTGGACCGACGGCCCGGGCAACCTGGCCGCCGGCACCGGCCACGTCTGGAAGGTGACCGCCACCGGCACCACCGACGCAGCCGGCAACGAGCAGGCGACCTGGACCGACGTCAGCGGCAACCTGCCCGACGTCCCGGGTGACTACCTGCTGATCACCTCGACCGGCCGGGTGGTGATGGGTACCGACCTCGGCGTGGTCGAGACCACCCTGACCTCGCTGCGGACCGGAGCGCCGTCCTGGTCGCGGGACGCGGTGCCGGCCACCATCGCCACCAAGCTGGTGGCCGGTCCGGACGGCAACCTCTACGCCGCCACCTTCGGACGGGGGATCTGGCGCACCACCCTGTAGCGGTCCGGTAGTAACGGCCGGTGGCCGGGACGGCGAGTTCTAGAAGCCGTCCCGGCCACTGGCCGTTTACGCCCGCCCAGCGCACGGCTTTCGCCCGCCCAGCGCACGGCTTTCGCCCGGCCGGCGCAACGGCTTTCGCCCGGCCGGCAACGGCGTTAGGGCAGCGATCGAGAAGTGACCCAGGCCACAAGACTGCCACGCTGGTAGTTGCCGTTACCGGACGTCCGAATCGTGCGGGTCGGTGAGCTACCGGGGGGCGAGGAATGCGCAGCCGCAGTCTGTACCAGGTGTTGACCGCGGCTCGCTCCGAGGGTTCACCGGCGCTGATGGTCGACGTCAAATGCCGTTCGCCCCGCGACGGCGAGCTGATCTCCAGCGATCGGCTGGAGCCCTACGTCCGTGCCCTGGTCGAAGGCGGCGTCGACGCCCTGTCCACCCCGACCGATCCGGTGTACTTCGACGGCAGCATCTCCACCGCCCGCAAGATCCGCCAGCTGTCGCAGGTTCCCTTCATGCGCAAGGAGTTCTTCGACGCCGTCGAGCAGATGGACGAGTCCGCCGAAGCCGGCTTCGACGCGGTGCAGCTGACGTTGAGCAGCTTTCTCGATCCGGTGCTGTTCCAGGCGATGAAGGCCCGTGCCGAGGAGCTCGGCCTGGAGGTGGTGGTCGCCGTGCACGACGAGCAGCAGCTGGAAAAGGCTGTCGGGTACGGGGCGAACGCGATCAGCATCAACATCCGCGGGCTCGCCGCGCTCAGGTCGGAGAGCCGGAGTGCCAGTTACGGCCAGGTGCTGGCCAGCATGGCGCCGCGGCACGTGCTGGTGCTGCTGGAGGGTCCGGTCACCTGCCGGCGTGACGTCGAGGGGGCGGCCAAGGCCGGTGCCGACGGGGTGCTGATGGGAACCACCATCGCCAAGAGCGGCGACCCGGCCGAGCTGCTGCGCTCGCTGCGCTTGCCCGACCAGCCATGGCAGGCCAGCGCCTGAGCTCAGGCCGGGCGCAGCGACGATTCCTTGTGCGCCGCCCTCGCCCCGGACTTGTCCGACTCCACGACCCAGAACGGCTCGTCCGGCGCGGCGTTGAACCGCTGCCCGTCATGGGTGAACGGCGCGGTCTTCTTCCCCACGGTGTGGCCGGTGGTGGGCCCCTGTGAGGTGTTCCAGCTGACCTTGTCGCCCTTGTGCAGTGCCATCGATCCACCGTACAAGTCCGACCAGATGGGCAGTGTTGCCAACCGGCCGGCCGCCGGGATGAGACAGTGTCGCTATGACCGACCAACTACCCGCCTGGACCTACCAGGGAACCGTGCCGTTCACCGGCGACCTGTCGCTGCTCGAATCGGCCCTGCACTCCGGCCGGGTGGCGGCCGCCGAACTCGGCTACACCGGCGAGCCGCGCCGGATCGAGACCGAGGAGGCGATGCTGAGCGATCCGGACGGGGATCCGGAGTCCGGCCTGATCACCGCCGAGCAGGCGGTGGCCGCGGGCGTGCAGTTCAGCCCCACCCTGCTGCGCTACCGGATGGAATGGGACGCCCAACAGGGCGACGCCGATCCTTCCTAGACTGGGCTGATGCCCGAGGCGCTGAGCGACGACGAGATCGGCTTCCTGCTCGAGGTGCTCGAACTGGCCCGGGCCGGCTCCACCGAGCAGTTGGCGGAACTGCTGGCGGCGGGGGTGCCGGTGAACCTGACCAACGCCGCGGGTGACTCGCTGCTGATCCTGGCCGCCTACCACGCCCACGAGGACACCGTGCGGCTGCTGCTGGACCAGGGCGCGGACACCGCGCGGGTGAACGACCGCGGCCAGACGGCGCTGGGTGCCGCGGTGTTCCGGCAGGCCACCGGCATCGTCGAACTGCTGCTGGCGGCCGGGGCCGATCCGCGCCACGGCGGCCCGTCGGCCATCGAGGTGGCCCGGTTCTTCGAGCTGGAGGAGATGCTGCGGCTGCTGGAGCCTGCTGGCGGGCAGGCCGGTCCGTCCGCCTAGTCCGCTCGTCCGCCTAGTCCGCTCGTCCGCCTGGTCCGTCCGGCTATCCCGCCGTCGGTCCTCCGGCATTCGGCTC
>JAVEEO010000421.1 GCA_030840415.1 Pseudonocardiales bacterium
GACGATCTCGTCCAGCGCGGCCTGCACCGCGGCCAGGTCCAGCGGCCCGGTCAGCCGCGCGGTGCCGATCACGTTGTACAGCGCCGAGGACGGTTCGAGCTGTGCGAAGAACCAGATCCGCTGCTGGGCGTAGGACAGCGGCATGGCGGTCCGGTCCCCGGCCCACCGGCTGATCGCGGGCACCTGGCGGGCCGGCATCCGCTCGGCGAGCAGCCGCTGGAGCTGCTCGCGCTGCGCGGCGTTGAGCATCGAGCTGCTCATCGATCCTGGTTCAGCGGCTCGCGTGACCACACCGTCCGGTACCCGCCCCTCCGTGCGCGTGCGTCGAACGGGCCGGGCGAGCGCCTCGGTGATCCGCTGTCGGCATCCACGACATCAAGCCCGAACTCTGCTGGCGGGCCGCCGGAGCGGCCAGTCAGGAGTTTCCCGGACAACCCGGCCGCCCTCATCCCGCCGCCGCACTGCCGGCCGGATCGCTGCCGACGCAATCGCCACCGACCGGTGCGAAGCTGGCCGGGTCCACGCTCAACCACTGCGCCACGCTGGTGGCCAGGGCCCTGCCGGCGCCGTCGAACAGGGCGGTCCGCACCCACGCCGTCCGGCCGGACCGCCGGTCCAACCGGCCGAGCACCAGGTAGCGCTGTCCGCAGCGCGGCGGCTCGGTCAGCTCGAGCGTCATCCTGCCCAGCACCAGCGTGTCCGGGTCTTCGGACGACTCCGGGTCTTCGGACGACTCCGGGTCTCCGGACGACTCCGGGTCTCCGGACGACATAGCGCTCCAGCCACCCGGGCAGTCCAGCGCGGCCCAGACGAACTCCGGACGCGCGCGGCCCCCGTCGTCGGCCAGTTCCGGGGCCGGCGTCCAGGTCGCGGCGACGGTGCCCGGCCGGCCCGGCACCGGGGCCGGGAAGATTTCCATACCGTCCGCCCGGTCTGTTCCGCAGACGTAGCAGGTTGGAAAGGGATGCCGGCTGAACCCGGCGAAGGTGCCGGTGAGCTGCTCGGTCGCAAGTGGTTCCAGCGGTTCGATGGCCGTCTGGTTGCCGCCGGCCACCGCGGTGGCCAGCAGCCGGTCGGCGTCCCAGAGGGTGATGCGGTCACCGGTCCGGCGGGTCTCCAACTCGACGCCCAGGGGCGGTGGCAGCAGCAGTGTGACTGCAGCCCGGGGTGCTTCGAGCAGCGCCGCCAACCGGCCGCAGAGGTAGCCGCCTTGCGCACTCGCGGGCGGTCCGTTGAATTGTTGCGGAATCTGAATGGCGCAATCCCTTTCACGCTGCATATACATTCGTCGCGTTACGGTCGAGCCGAGCCGGAAAGAATTGAGGATCACCGTAGACCTAAGGGATCTGCTGCGCGAACGGCACGCATGGGTCTAGCCTGTCGATGAAACCGGTCCGGACAAAGTAGTGCTGGCTGCACGGTCAGAAAGCACCGTGCTAATCGCCGCCAACTTTTGTCCTGCACACAACGAAGTGGAGCCGATTGGTGATAGTCCCGGGCGCGCCGTCTGAGAACCCATCAGCCGACGTCTTCGCGGGACTGTCCGAGCAGCAGCGGATTCTGCTGGCGATGGAGCTGAGCAAGCAGGTCGCCGCCGGTCCGAGGATCCGGCGCACGCCGCGGTCGGAGCTGCTGCCGGCCTCCTTCGCCCAGCAGCGGTTGTGGTTCCTCGAGCAGCGCGATCCCGGCACCCTGGCCTACCTGATGCCGATCGCGGTCCGGCTGCGCGGCCCGCTCGACGTCGCCGGGTTGCAGGCCTCGCTGGCCGCGGTGGTCAACCGGCACGAGTCGCTGCGGACCACCTTCACCGACGTCGGCGGGGTCGCCTACCAGCGGGTGGGACCCGCCCGAGGGGTACCGCTGCCGGTCACCGACCTCACCGGCCTGGCGCCCGATGTGGCCGAGACCGCGCTCGCCCAGGCGCAGCGCGCGGAGACCGGCACGCCGTTCGACCTGGCCACCGGACCGTTGTTGCGCACCCGGCTGCTGCGCATTGCCGCCGAGGACCACCTGCTGCTGATCACGATGCACCACATCATCAGCGACGGCTGGTCGCTGGGGGTGCTGCTGCAGGATCTGATCCAGGCCTACCAGCTGGCCGTGTCCGGGCAGTCCCCGGTGCTGCCGGCCCTGCCGCTGGACTACCCCGACTACGCCGCCTGGCAGCGCGAGCACCTGGACGCGGCCCGGCTGGAGCCGTCGCTGCGGTACTGGCGCACCCAGCTCGCCGGAGCGTCGGCCCTGGAGTTGCCCACCGACCGGCCCCGGTCGGCGGCCGGCAGCTCGTGGGCGGGAGCGGCGGTGCCGCTGGCACTGCCTGCCGAGCTGGCCGAGGCGCTGCGCCGGTGCGGGACTGCCGAACAGGCGACGCCGTACATGGTGCTGCTGGCCGCGGCGGCGGTGCTGCTGGGCAGGTGGAGCGGCCAGCAGGACCTGGTGCTGGGCATACCCGTCGCCGGCCGGGAGCAGTTGGAGACCGAGTCGATGATCGGCTGCTTCGTCAACACCCTGCCGCTGCGGCTGGACCTGGCCGGCGATCCGTCCTTCGCCGAGCTGATCCGGCGGGTCCGCGCTGCCTGCCTGGCCGCCTACGAGCACCAGGAGGTGCCGTTCGAGCTGATCGTCCGCGAGGTGCGGGCCGACCGGTCGGCCGGGCCGGTGCCGCTGGCCCAGGTGATGGTCGCCCTGCGCAGCGTGCCGATGCCGCGGCTGGAACTGGCCGGCCTGAGCGTCGAACTCGTCGAGCGGGAGAGCGCCTCGACGAAGTTCGACCTGTGCCTGGACCTGGCGCCCGAGCCCGACGGTGCCATCGGCGGGCTGCTGGAGTTCAACACCGGCCTGTTCGATGCCAGCTCCATCCAGGGCAAGCGCGACTCCTTCCTGCTGCTGATCGAGGCGGCCACCGCCGATCCGCAGCTGCCGATCTCCCGGCTGCCGCTGCTGACCGATTCGGCGCAGCGGCAGCTGGTGGAGGCCTTCGCCGGTCCCTCGGACCCGGCGGCCACCCTCACCGCGGGCACCCTGCGCAGCCTCTTCGAGGACCGGGTGGACGCCGATCCGGACGCGCCGGCGCTGATCTTCGGCGGCGTGAGCACCAGCTACGCCGAGCTGGATGCCCGGGCCAACCGGCTGGCCCACCTGCTGCGCGAGCGCGGGGTCGGGCCGGAGCAGATCGTCGGGGTGTGCCTGCCCCGTTCGGTCGACACCGTGGTGGCCCTGCTGGCCATCCATAAGGCCGGTGGGGCGTACCTGCCGCTGGATCCGAACTATCCGCCGGCCCGGCTGGCGTTGATGGTCACCGACAGCGCCGTGCGGCTGGTCCTCACCGAGAGCGCGATCGAGGCCTCCGGAGTGCTCGGCACCGAGGTGAGCACCGTCTGCCTGGATCGCCGGCCGGCCGCGGACTCACCGGCCGTCCGCCCGCCGGTGACGGCGGGCCCGCGCAACCTCTGCTACGTCATCTACACCTCGGGCTCCACCGGCACGCCCAAGGGCGCCGGGGACGAGCACGGCGGCGTGGCGAACACCCTGCACGGCCTGCAGGCGGCCTATGACCTGCGGCCCGGCGACCGGATGCTGGCCATCTCGTCGCTGAACTACGACATGTCGGTGTACGAGATCTTCGCGACGCTGGCGGCCGGTGCCTGCATCGTGCTGCCCGACGACGTGCAGGCGGCCGATCCCGAGCTGCTGCTGGACCTGGTGGCCGGCACCGGGGTCACCACCTGGAGCTCGGCACCGGCGATCCTGGACCAGTTGGTCAACCACGCCCGCGGCCGGCCGGACCTGCCCCGGCTGGCGTTGCGGCTGGTCGGGCTGGCCGGGGACCGGATCCCGCCCGCGCTGCCCGGCCGGCTGGCCGACCTGGTGCCCGGCGTACGGCTGATGAACCTGGCCGGCATGACCGAGGTGTCCTACTGCTCGATGTTCTACGAGGTCGACACGGCCGGACCGCCGGTGAGCAGCGTGCCCTGGGGCCGGCCGGTGACCAATCACCGGCTGCTGATCCTGGACGACCACGGCGTGCCGGTGGCGCCCGGCGTCCCCCGCCCGCTGTACATCGGCGGCGCCGGACCCGGCCGCGGCTACTGGCGGCGTCCCGCGCTCACCGCCGAGCGCTTCGTCCCCGATCCGTACGCGGTGGTTCCCGGCCAGCGGCTCTACGCCACCGGCGACCACGCCCGGTTCCGTTCCGACGGGGTGGTCGAGTTCCTCGGCCGGTTGGACCACCAGATCAAGATCCGGGGCCTGCGGATCGAGCCGGGCGAGATCGAGGTGGCCCTGGCCGCCCACCCGGCGGTGGCCGAGGCGGTGGTCACCGTCCAGCGCGACCGCAACGACCGGCAGCGGCTGGTCAGCCACCTGACGGTGCACGGGGCGAGCGCCCCCACCACCAGCGAGTTGCGCGACTTCCTGGCCGGCCAACTGCCGCCGCACATGGTGCCGGACGCGTTCGTGGTGCTGGAGCGGTTCCCGCTGCTGCCCAGCGGCAAGCTGGACCGCTCGGCCCTGACGCTGCCGGTCGAGCGGCCGGCCCTCAGCAGCGGCTATCGCGCGCCGGACGGCGACCTGGAGTTCGTGCTCTGCGCGATCTGGAGCGACGTGCTGGACGTCGAGCAGGTGGGGGTGGCGGACGACTTCTTCGACCTCGGCGGCCACTCGCTGCTGGCCACCCGGGTGGTCTCGCAGATCCGTGAGGTGTTCCAGGTGAACCTGCCGATCGCCGATCTGCTCGGCACCGGCACCGTGGCCGAACTCGGCGAGCGGCTGCGGGTGGTGGGCAGCCAGGAGGGCGTCGACGTCGACCTGGTCGCCGAGCTGGTCCGGCAGGTGACCGGCTCGGCGATCCAACCAGCGCAACCAGCTCAGTGACCCATTCAGTAGTCGGACCCGTTCGGAAATGACCTGACCGAGCGGTGGACAGCACGCAGGAGGCGGCATGGACAGCGACGGGAACAACTATCGCGTCGTGGTGAACGACGAGGAGCAGTACTCGATCTGGCGGGTCGGGCTGGATATCCCGCCGGGGTGGCGGCCGGTCGGGCCGACCGGCGCCAAGCAGGACTGCCTGGACTACATCGATCAGAACTGGACGGACATGCGGCCGGCCAGCGTTCGCCGGGCGATGCAACCCGACTGAGCCCGACCGCCCCCGCGGGATCGGTCGCGGCGGCGGAACTGGCAGGTTCCCAGCCACTGGCTGCCGCAACGGCGCGCGGCCGGCGAAATTGCAAAGGAAGCATTATGTCTACTGTGTCCGAAGTCATGTCTTCTTTGAGCAAAAGAGAGATCCAGATCGCCCATCTGGTGGGCTCCGGATATACGAATCGGCAGATCGCCGGCGCGTTGTTGATCAGCGAGAAAACCGTCGAAACCTACATGTCGCGAATCTTCAAAAAACTCGAAGTGTCATCACGGACGCGGGTGGCGAATTTAGTCGGCCTCAATGCCTGACACCACCGTGACTGCGACCACATTGCACGAGGCGCTGGCCGCTCAGGTGACTGCGAGCCCGGACCGGGTGGCGGTCAGCGGGCCGGCCGGCAGCTTGACCTACCAGCAGCTCGGCGAGCGGTCCGACGCGCTCGCCGACCGACTGCGGCAGGCCGGCGTCGCCGCCGGTGACCTGGTCGTGCTGAGCACCGGCCGCACCCTGGAGATGATCGTCGGGCTGGTCGCGATCGCCAAGTCGGGCGCGGCCTACCTGCCGGTGGATCCCGGGGTGCCCGCGGCCCGGCTGCGCTGGCTGGTCGAGCAGGCCGGGGCGGTGCTCACCCTCACCGACGGCAGCACCGCCGCCGGCAGCGGCGCCGACGTGATGCTGGTGGCCGGCGGCCGGCCCGACCCGGCGGTCGCCCGCCCCGGCGCGGGTGCCGCCGCGGCCGGCGACCGGGACCCGCTCGCCTACGTCATCTACACCTCGGGCTCGACCGGCGAGCCGAAGGGAGTGGCGGTCAGCCACCGCAACGTGCTCGCCCTGCTGGAGCAGACCGAGGAGCTGTTCCGGTTCACCGCCGATGACGTCTGGACGATGTTCCACTCGATCGCCTTCGACTTCTCGGTCTGGGAGATCTGGGGCTCGCTGCTGCACGGCGGCCGGCTGGTGGTGGTCGCCGAGGACGTCGCCCGCTCGCCCGCTGCCTTCCTGCGGCTGCTGACCCAGGAGCGGGTCACGGTGCTCAATCAGACCCCGTCGGCGTTCCTGCCGCTGGTCGGTACCGGAACCGGCGCCGACACCGAGCTGCCCGACCTGCGGCTGTTGATCCTCGGCGGCGAGCGGGTGTCGATGCCGGCGCTGCGGCCGTGGTTGGAGCGCCACGGGGATCGGCGCCCGCGGCTGGTGAATATGTACGGGGTCACCGAGGGCACGGTGTTCTCCTCCTACCGCCCGATCGCGCTTGCCGATCTGGACCGGCCGGAGCTGAGCCCGATCGGGGCACCGTTGCCCGGAAACCGCTTCCTGGTGCTCGACGAGGACGGCCGGCCGGTTGCCGACGGCGAGCCGGGGGAGCTGTACCTGGTCGGGTCGACGGTGGCCACCGGCTACCTCGGCGTCCCGGAGTCCTCCGGTGAGCGGT
>JAVEEO010000445.1 GCA_030840415.1 Pseudonocardiales bacterium
CATCAGCTATCGGCCGGTCCGGGACGCACAGCCCGTCCCGGTGTGGCTGGCCTGGTGGCGCGACAACAAGCCGGCGTCGGCCACCGCCCTGGTGCAGCTGGCCTGCGAGCTCTACACCCGCTCGGCCTGACAGCGCTGTCAGTTCGTACGTCAGACGGCACCCAAGCCCTGATCCGTGCCGATCATGACGTCCAACGGCTCGAACTCGGTCAGTTCCGGAGGAGGGTCGGGCATCGCCACTCCGGCACGGACCATGGCCGGCACCACCACCTCGTCGTTGAACCGGTCCGCGGCCTGCTTGGACTCCCAGACCTCGATCACCTCGAAGCCCCCGTCGACCGCCCTGCCGATGTGGCACAGCAGGCCGTCGGCCTGCCGGCCGTCCAGGGCCGCGAGGACTTCACCGTGCGCGCCGTCGTATACCTCGACCGGTGCGTTAACCCGGACGATCATGCCGTAGGTCATGTCTGCCGCCTCAGGGATGTGGGTCAGGTGCCCCCATCTGACTCCCCTGCGACCCGGTGGTCAACCGGTGCCCGGGCGCCGGCCGGCCGGCTGGCCAGCACTGAACACGCTCCGTTCACCTGCCGCTCCGGACGGTGCCGGCGGCCGGTATTCGACCCCTATTCCCGGCGCGGCCCATCGACTACCGTCTCAGCATGCAGGTACAGCTACGGCACAATCCGTCGTTCACGGTGGCCCGCTGCGTCCTCGCTCCGGGCGAGCCGCTGCGGGTCGAAGGCGGCGCCATGATCGCGCACAGCGCCGGGGTCCAGCTCCAGGCAAAGGCCGAGGGCGGTCTGCTGAAGGGCATCAAGCGGGCGGCCCTCGGCGGCGGCTCGTTCTTCGTCACGACCTACACCGCACCGGTCCAGGGCGGCTGGGTCGATGTCGCCGGCGTGCTGCCCGGTGACGTCACCTACCTGCCGGTCACTCCCGAGCGTCCGTTCTTCATCAGTCGCGGCAGCTGGATCGCCAATTCCTCCGGTGTCGAGATCGACACCCAGTGGGGCGGCATGGCGAACCTGTTCGGCGGCGAGGGAGGCTTCGGCTTCCGCGCCACCGGTCAGGGCGAGGCGATCGTGAACGTCTACGGCGCCATCGACTACGTCGACCTCGCGCCCGGGGAGCAGGTCACCATCGACACCGGTCACGTGGTCGCCTACGACCTGCACATCCAGTTCCGGATGCGGCGGGCGGTCGAGGGCCGGAGCGTGCAGAGCATGAAATCGGGTGAGGGCTGGGTGTTCGACTTCGTCGGGCCGGGCCGGGTGCTGACCCAGACCCGCAACCCGGACGCGTTCGCGCAGTGGGTCGGTTCGATGATTCCCGGCAACAACCCGAAGGAGGGCCTCGGGGGCGCCGGCGGGATCCTCGGCGGCATCATCCGCGGCTAGCGGCTCGTAGGCGGTTTGTAAGCTGCCCCGGGGAGGCGGCACCCGGTCGCCGGTCGGAGAGGCGGCACGGCGTGGTCGGTCAGGACACCCTGGACTACTACCGTGGCTGGCTCGACTACCGGCGCTGGTTCCTGCGGGTGCCCGGCCTGCAGGCCTGCGTCATCGAGGACGGTGTGCCGCGGCTGTCGATGGCGTCGGGCCTGGCGAACGAGCCGGCCGGCACCGTCCTCACCGAGCGCCACCTGTTCCGGATCGCCTCGCATTCCAAGACGTTCACCGCGGTACTGGTGCTGCGCCTGGTGGCGCAGCACCGGCTGCGGCTCGACGACCCGATCGTCGCGCACGTCCCCGGCCTGGCCGGCAGCTCGCTGGCCGCGGTCACCCTGCGCGAGTTGCTCAGTCACGGCAGCGGGACGGTCCGCGACAGCTCCGACGGCGACTTCTGGCAGTTGCTGCGGCCCTATCCCGGCCGAGGCGAGTTGCTGCGGATTGCGGCCGACCCGTCCGCGGCCGTGCTGCCCCGGCACGAGCGGTTCAAGTACTCCAACATCGGCTACGGCGTGCTGGGCCTGGCTGTCGAGCAGGTGACCGGCGGCACCTTCGCCGAGGCGATCCGCAACGAGATCCTCGACCCGCTCGGCCTGTCCGACACCGGTCCGGAGTTCGTGCCCGAGCGGAGCGAGGATTTCGCCGCCGGGCACAGCTCGCTCTCCTACGCGCGCGAGCGGACCGTGATCGACCACATCGACACCGCCGCGCTGGCATCGGCCACCGGTTTCGTCAGCACCGCCGCCGAGCTGGCCGGCTTCTACAGCGCGTTGTTGCCGGGCGATGACCGGCTGCTCGACGACGACGCCCAGCGCCAGCTCCGGCACCGGGAGTGGGACGTCAAGAAGGCCGAATCCGGTTACGGACTCGGCGTGTCCCTGAACCTGGTCGGCGAGCACGAGCTGTTCGGGCACGGCGGCGGCTTCCCGGGCCATATCACCAGAACGCTGGCCTGCCCGCAGCGCCGGGTGGTGGTCTCGGTGCTCACCAATGCCATCGACGGGCCGGCCGAACCGCTGGCCATGGCCTTCTTCCAGTTGATGGACCTGGCTGCCTCGGCGACTCATCGGCCCGCGCCCGACGGCGCCCGGTTCGCCGGCCGGTTCGCCACCCTGTGGGGAGTGCAGGACGTCGCGCTGCTCGACGGCCGGCTGTTCCTTCTCAATCCACTGGTGGCCAACCCGGCCGACGATCCGGTAGCGCTGGAGGTCCTCGACGGCAGTCGGCTGAAGATGGTCAGCGGTCCGGGCGGCGCCTCACTGGGTGAGCTGATGCACTACGAGTTCGCATCCGACGGCATGGTCCGGTCGGTACGCGGTGGCAGCGGGATGACCATGCACCCCTATCAGCCGCCCACCTGAGCCTCGCCCGGGCATGCTCAGACGGTGACCGCGCCGGTGCAGGTCTGCGTACCGAAGGTGGCTCGCGAGCGGATCACGTCGGTGCCGGCCCGGTCGGCGGTCAGCACCCGCACCGTGAAGGAACCGCTCGGCGCGACGGTACGGCGCTGGCCCGAGAACACCCGCACCGTGTTGTCGGTCAGCGAGACGGTCCACAGCTGCCCGACCCGGTTGGAGTCGACCTCGTACTCGACCTCGATGCGCCCGTCCTCGTGCTTGGCCTTGAGCTTCCAGGTGACTCCGGCCCCGCAGGTTCCCCGGGCCTCCACCGCGTCGCTGCCCCTGGCCTGCGCGGGTGCTGCCGCCAGCCCCACTGCCGGCAGTGCCAGCGCCGCGGTCAATGCCGCGACCGCACCCGATCGCCGAACCGTGTTTCGTGTCATCGTCGTTTTCCTTTGCTCGCCCGAGTCGAACTGACTCAACTGTCAGAACTGACAAGAGCCAGCATCGGCAACCGGCAGTGCTAGCCGCCATCGATCCTTGGTACTAGTACCAGCAGCGGCCCACCCCGGCCCTTCCCCTCCGGAGGAGTCCGCGGCGCGGTCGGCCGAGGAATCACGCTCCCCGGGTTCGTACTCCTCCGCTGAAGATCCACCAGGAGAATCCGTCGACCCTGACCGCGGGAGGCGTCCGTGAAGTTCCCGGCCGATCACGTGCTCGGTGCTCAGCGCAATGGCGTCAACCACGTGTCCATGAACCTGGGCAGCGGAACTCGCCTTCCAGGTCACTTTCTCCCCGCGACCGAGGACTTGGCCCTGTTCGAAGCCGGAGACCGCGCCGGGTACGCCGCCCTGCGAGTCGTCCAGTACCGCACGAACGGCGGCGAGCGGGTCCCGGTCGGCGGCCAGACCTATGTCTTCGCAGACGTGGTGGGCTGGAACGCCGGCGGCGACGGCGCCGCCGGGAGCTACTGACCCAGCCGCCCGTCGATCCGCTCGCGCAGCAGGTCGGCGTGCCCGTTGTGCCGGGCGTACTCCTCGATCATGTGCACCAGCAGTTCGCGCAGCGAGATCGGCTCGACGGCGCTGTCGGCCCCGACGAAGCCAAGATCGGTCTCAGCCGCGAACCGCTCGGCGAACGCGACTTCCTCCCGCCAGGCCGCCCACGCCTCGTCCACGACCGCCGGATCGGCCACCGCACCGTCGAAGTCGCCGTCGGGTTCGGCCTCGGACTGGTAGCGCCGGGGGGCGTCCTGACCGGCGAAGCGGCGCCGGAACCAGCCGCGTTCCACCTCGGCCAGGTGGCGGAGCAGCCCGAGCAGCGACATGGTCGACGGTTGCACAGCCCGCCGGGCAAGCTGCTCGGCGTCCAGGCCCTCGCACTTGACCTGCAAGGTCAGTCGCTGGCAGCGCAGGAACTCGGTGAGCGTGGCCCGCTCGTCACCGAGAGAGGTGCCACCCTCACGCGGATCGTCGCTGTCGAGGAACATGTCCGCGCGATGCTGCAATGACGTCATGCCGCCATGTTCGCGGGCCCGGCACGCCCACCGCAACCCGGTTTACCCGGTCCGGTGGCTGCCCGCAGCCGAGACTGCCGGCAGCCGGGTGCGTCACCGGCCGGCGGCTGCGGTGGCGTGGGCGTTCTGGTAGGCCTGCGCCACCCGCACCAGCTGCACCAGGCCGCCGGCGTACTCCATCGCCTCCTCGTGCGCCTCGGCGTAGGGCGGCTGGAATCCGGGGTGGTCCCACTCTCCGGTGGCCTGGTTGAAGATCAGGTTGCCCACCTCGAAGTCCCAGGCGAAGATGCCCTGCTCGTAGTACAGCTCGTCGGCCGAGTTGCCCGCGGCCGAGTACAGCACGTCGGCCACCGGGCCGGTGAAGCCCGGCCAGGTCACGGTGCCGCGGTGCGCGGCGACCGCGGTCACGATCTGCTTGGCGGCATCGAGGAACTGCGCCGACTCCTCGATGGACGGACGCGGCAGCGTGATCCGCCCGTCGAACTTGTATGCCCCGGGCGGCCACATGAAGAAGCCGCCGTAGGAGTGCACGTTCATCGCGTACTTGATGTTGGTGTGCGCCCGGGCCAGCGCGATGATGTTGCGGCTCTCGGGCTCGGAGAGCTCACCGGTGCCGGCCGACACCTCGTTCAGGCAGTCCAGGCTCGCGCCGTAGTAGCCGTCGAAGAGCGAGCCGACCGCGTAGTTGCGGTTGACGTCGACGCCCCAGTCGTTGCGGTTGACCGGATCCCGCTGCGCGCCCGTGCAGTAGTTGTCCATGTTCTTGCGCTGCAGGTTGAAATCGTTGAACGAGTAGTGGGCGCCGTCGGGGTTGGTGACCGGCACCACGAACACGTCGACGTCCTGCAGCAGCGTGCGGGTCTGCGGGTCGGTGGCGTAGTTGGCCAGCAGCCGCTCGGCGAACTCGAGCGTGACCAGCGGCGTCGCCCATTCCCGGGCGTGTTCCTGCGAGTAGGCCAGCACGCCGATCCGCGAGCCGTCGCGGTGCACGCCGATCCGCAGCGCCTGCACCGTCCACGGGGCGCGGGCGACCTGCGGGCCCGCCTTGAGACCGTCGCTCAGCGCCGTCGGCCCGGCCACCGGCATCTTCTTACCGGCCGAGCCGGTCTCGACGATGGCGCGGAACAGGGTGCCGAACTTCGCCCGCAGGTAGGCCGCGACCTCGCCAGTGGTGCTGATGACGGCGCCGTTCCGGTCGGTCGCCAGGCTCACCGTCAGCACCCGGTTGGCGTAGTGGGCGGTGAGCCGGTGGTTGCGCCCGGCCGGCTTGATGCTCCTGACCCGCACCCCGTTCCAGCCCTGGTCACCGAACTTGCGGGACTCGATGATGAGGGCGGCCTTGGCCGGATCACCGAGGTA
>JAVEEO010000456.1 GCA_030840415.1 Pseudonocardiales bacterium
GGGCCAGCCCCCAGGCCGCGCAGCCGGCTACCGGCACGGTGCCCGCCACCAGGGCGCCCAAGCCGTCCGGACGGGCCGGCGGCAGCGGGCGCGCGCAGCACAGCACGAGCCCGAACCGGCCGATCCCGATGGCGGCGGCGACCAGCAGCCAGTCGTGCCGGGCCAGCAGCGCCGACAGTGCCGCGGCGTCGACCAGCAGCACCCCGGCGATCGCGCTGACTCCCAGTGGGCCGGCCTCGGGGGACTTCATGATCGCCAGTGCCCGGTCGGGGGCGGTGTAGGAGCCGAGCGCGTCGAAGGTGTCGGCGAGGCCGTCCAGGTGCAGGCCCCGGGTAAGCAGCGCCAGCAGCACCACCAGCACCGCCGCGCACGGCAGCGGGGCCAGCCCGGCCGCCGTGAGGCCCCGCCCAGCTGCCGCCAGCACCGCTCCGAGAGCCAGTCCGACGGCCGGTGCCCAGGCCATCGCCGCCGCGGCGGCCCGCCGGTCCACCCGGCCGGCCGGCAGCGGCAGCACCGTCAGCGTGGTCAGCGCCAGCCGCAACCCGGCGGCCGGGCTCACGTCCCGATGCCGGGCTCGCGGGTGGCCACCGCGGCTTCGGTGAAGGTGGCCATCCGAGCCAGGGTCAGTGCCGCGGCCCGCAACACCGGCAGCGCCACCAGCGCTCCGGTGCCCTCGCCGAGCCGCATGTCCAGTCGCAGGATCGGGATCAGCTCCAGCCGCTGCAGGGCCAGCTCGTGAGCGGGCTCCACCGACAGGTGACCGGCCTGCATCCAGTGCACCACCCGGGGGTTGGCCAGCTGGGCGACCAGGGCGGCAGCGGTCACCACCAGGCCGTCCAGCAGCACCGGTGTCCGCCGGTGGGCGGCCTGCAGCAGGAAGCCGGTCATCGCCGCCAGGTCCGCGCCGCCGGCCACCGCCAGCAGCCGGACCGGGTCCTCCCGGTGCGGCCAGGCTCGGCGCCGGGCGTCCCGGATCGCGGCGCACTTGCGGATCCAGCCGGTGTCGTCGATGCCGGTGCCGCGGCCGACCACCTTGACCGGTTCGACGCCGGTGAGCACCGAGACCAGCACCGAGGACGGCGTGGTGTTGCCGATCCCCATGTCACCGGCGATCAGCAGCTGCGCCCCGCTGTCGATCTCGGCGTCGGCGATCGCGATGCCGGCCGCCAGTGCCCGGTCGGCCTCGTCCGGGCTGAGGGCGTCCTCGCGGTCGATCCGGCCGCTGGAGCGGCGCACCTTGTACTTCGACAGCTTCGGATCGGTGTCCACGGCCACCGAAAGGTCACACGCGTGGACCCGGGCGCCCGCGGCGGCGGCCAGCACGTTGACCGCCGCGCCACCGGCGGAGATGTTGGCCAGCATCTGGGCGGTCACCTCGACCGGGTAGGCCGACACCCCGGCGGCGGTGATGCCGTGGTCGCCGGCGAAGACCACCACCCGGGTGTCGTCGAAGGCGTGCGGCGGGCACTGCCCCTGCACGCCGGCCGACCAGATCGACAGCTCCTCCAGCACGCCCAGCGCCCCGGCCGGCTTGGTCAGTTCACCCTGGCGCAACCGAGCGGCCTGCGTGGCATCGGCGTCCGGGTAGTCGATGCCGTCCAGCACGGCCTGCAGCGGGTTCGACTCGGTCACACGCGCTCCTCTGACTGGTTGCTCGCGGCTCCGCGCAACCACAGCGGCAGGCCGGCCACCACCAGCACCACCTCGTCGGCCTCGGCGGCCAGCGCGGCGTTGAGCCGGCCCAGCTCGTCGGCGAAGATCCGGCCGGACCGGGACTCCGGGTGGACGCCGCTGCCCACCTCGTTGCTGACCAGCACCACGCGTCCGGGGCAGTTCCGCCAGGCTGTTACCAACTCCTCGGCCTCGGCCCGCATCGCCGACAGCTCGCCGTCCCAGCCGCCGGTCCGGTCGATGGTGCGGGCCAGCCAGTTGCCGAGATCCTCCACCAGCAGCGGAGCGGTCGGCGCGCCCAGCGCTGCGCTCAACTCGAGGGTCGGCACGGTGCGCCAGTGCGCGGGTCGGCGCTGCTGGTGCTCGGCGATCCGGCGAGCCCAGTCGGCGTCGTCGCGCTCGGCTGCGGTGGCGAGGTAATCGACCCGGTCGTAGCCGGCCAGCTGTTGCTCGGCCCAGCGGGACTTGCCCGAGCGGACGCCGCCCAGCACCAGGGTGCGTCGCGCGGTCATGTCCTCAGACACCCTTTCAGCAGCGGTTGGTCGTCCTCGCCGGAGGCAGCCTAGGCCAGTCGGCGCGACCGGGCTCGGCCGGGACGCTAGCGTGAGCCCGACCACCCAGCCGCCCGGCTGGCGGACCTTCGAACCTACGAGGCGGCATTCCGATGGCCTGGACCTGGAAGTACGAACCCGACACCCCCGATGCCGAGCAGCCGGGCGAGTTCGGCAGCCAGTCCGACGCCGAGAGCTGGCTGGGCGAGGCCTGGCGGACGCTGGCCGAGGCGGGCGTGGCCGGGGTGACCCTGCTGAACGACGGCGAGAAGGTCTACGGCCCGATGCCCCTGTCGGAGTAGCGCAACCGACAAGTCATCCTTGTCAAATGCATCTGACAAGATAACCTTGTCAGATGGGGTTCGAGGTCGCGGAGGCAGCCCGGAAACACGGGATTGCTGACGCGGACATGTTCCATGCGATCCGCATGCAATTTCGCGCTGTTCGGCAGAGCAGTGATCGGGAGTTGATCATCGGTGCTGACCGCACGGGCCGTCTGCTGGAAATCGTGATCCTCGATGCCACCGACCTCGACCCTCCATGCGTAATCCACGCCATGGAGTTGCGCAAGACGTTCTACACGTTCCTATAAGGGGTGATGACGATGGCACGATCCGAGGAAGAAATCGCCAAGGCGATTGCCGAGAACGACGCGTGGCTGGATGCCGTCGACCCCGCGCGCCTGTCCGCCGACGCGGTGAACGACCGCAAGGATCTGCGACAGGTCGGTGTCGCGATGCTGGCGATTGAGGCAGCCGAGCGGTCCCTGATAGCCGCGGTCTCCCAGGCAAAGGCCAACGGCCGATCCTGGACGGATATCGCCAACGTGCTGGGAGTCTCGCGGCAAGCAGCGCGACAACGGTTCGATGCTCGCTTGCATACCGTCTCGCACCCGCCGCTCCCGATCTTCGTCGATACGAGTACGTGGCACACCTCAACTGTCGATAACTCGTCTGGCCAGGACTGGAACGAACTAGTGGCTTCCCAGCGCCGACTACTGGAGCGCTTGCGGGACTCGGGCGGCTGGGTCGTGCTGCCTTGCTGCGGTGCCGATGCTGTGGACCACACCGAGGCACCAAGCCGCTCTGATACACCCAGCCGATCTGGCTGACGCTCACAGCGTGATGGCCAGGCGCTGCCGTCCTACCTCAGCCACCCCCGCGGAAACCGAGCCAATTTTTCGGCCTATGGTCGAAGGTATGGAATTCAGATACCTCGGTAAGAGCGGACTCAAGATCTCGGCCATCACCTACGGCAACTGGCTGACGCACGGCTCGCAGGTCGAGAACGACGTCGCCACCCAATGCGTCCGGGCAGCGCTGGACAACGGGATCACCACCTTCGACACCGCCGACGTCTACGCCAACACCAAGGCCGAGACCGTGCTGGGCGAGGCCCTCAAGGGCGAGCGTCGCCAGTCCCTGGAGATCTTCACCAAGGTGTACTGGCCGCCCGGCCCCACGGGCCCGAACGACTCCGGCCTGTCCCGCAAGCACATTCTGGAATCCATCGACGGCTCGCTGAGCCGGTTGCAGACCGACTACGTCGACCTGTACCAGGCCCACCGCTACGACACCGAGACGCCGCTGGAAGAGACCATGCAGGCCTTCGCCGACGTGGTCCGGGCCGGCAAGGCGCTCTACATCGGGGTCAGCGAATGGACTGCCGACCAGTTGCGGGCCGGCCACGCGCTGGCTCGTGAGCTGGGCATCGGCCTGATCTCCAGCCAGCCGCAGTACTCGATGTTGTGGCGGGTGATCGAGGCCGAGGTGGTGCCGGCCTCCCGCGAGCTCGGCGTCGGCCAGATCGTCTGGTCGCCGATCGCGCAGGGCGTGCTGAGCGGCAAGTACCTGCCGGGCAAGCAGCCGCCGGAGGGCTCCCGCGCCACCGACACCAAGGGCGGCGCGGACATGATCTCGCGCTTTATGAACGACGACGTGCTGACCCGGGTGCAGGCGCTCAAGCCGATCGCCGAGGAGCTGGACCTCACGATGGCCCAGTTGGCGGTGGCCTGGGTGCTGCAGAACGACAACGTCTCGGCCGCGCTGGTCGGAGCTTCGCGTCCGGAGCAGGTGGCCGAGAACGTCAAGGCCGCCGGCGTCCAAATCCCGGACGAGGCGATGAAGCGGATCGACGAGGCGCTGGGCGACGTGGTGGTACGCGACCCGGCCAAGACCGCCGAGAACTCACCGGCCAAGCGGCCCAGCTAGTCCTACAAGAACCCAGCTAGTCCTACAAACCGGCGGCGGGGGGCCCATGGCCTCCCGCCGCCGGCCTGGTCAGATCTTCTCGCCGAGCTCCACCCGGGGCAGCGGCCGCCGCCAGCTGCGCCGGAAGTAGGCGCGGCTGCCGGCGTAGAAGCCGAGCGAGACCGCCGACTCCTTGGTCTCCAGGCCGCGCTCGCGGGCCAGCCGGCGGATCTTGGAACCGGTGTAGATCCATTCGAGGAGCAGCAGCCCGAACAGCGCCAGGGTCAGGATCTGCAGCGGCCGGATCGCGTAGCCGACCAGCATCAGCGGGAACAGCAGCAGCAGGTAGT
>JAVEEO010000468.1 GCA_030840415.1 Pseudonocardiales bacterium
TAAGGGCGAGTCCTAGCCCCGGTAAGGCAAGTAGGCAGCTACTCCGGCAGCAGGGACTTGCGCCTGCTGACCTCGGCCTCAGCCTTGGCGATCCGCTGCGGGTCCCCGGAGGCCTGCGCCTTGGCCAGCTTCGCCTCGGCCTCAGCCAGCCGCTCCTTCAGCTGGGCCAGGAACGGGTTGGACTCGCTGGCGCCGCGCTTCCACTCGGCGTCCAGGGCATCGCGAACCCGCTGCTCGGCGGCCCGCATCCGGGACTCGACGCGCTGCATGGCATCGCGCGGCACGTGTCCGAGCGACTCCAGCTTCTCTTGCAGGTCCCGCAGCGCCACCTGGGCCTGCCGCGGGTTGCTCAGGTCCAGCGCTGCCGCCTCGGCGATGATCGATTCCTTCTCCTTGAGGTTCTGGCTCTGCTCGGCGTCGCGTTCGGCGAACACTCCGGAGCGGCGCTCGAAGAAGACGTCCTGGGCGGCTCGGAACCGCTTCCACAGCGCGTCCTCGGTGCTGCGGTTGGTCCGCGGGGCGGCCTTCCACTCGGTCATCAGATCCTTGAGCGCCGATGCGGTCTCGCGCCAGTCCTCGGAGCCGGACAGCTGCTCGGCCCGGGCCACCAGCTTTTCCTTGATCGCCTTGGCGGCGTCGCGTTCGGTGTCGAGGTTGGCGAAGTGGCTGCCGCGCCGCTTGCCGAAGGCGTCGCGGGCGGCGGCGAACCGCTTCCACAGCGCGTCGTCGGTCTTGCGGTCGATGCCCTTGATCAGCTTCCATTCCTCGACGATGGCGCGCAGCCGGTCGCCGGCGGCCTTCCACTGGGTGGAGCTCTCCGCGATCGTCTCGGCCTCGGCGGCCAGGGCTTCCTTCTTCGCGATGGCCTCGGCCCGGGCGGACTCGCGGGCCTCGGCCAGCTCGCCCATCTTGGCGTCCGCCGCGGTGATCAGCGTGACCAGTTGGGCGTCGAGGGCTGCCAGGTCACCGACCGCAGCCACCGTCGGCAGCGAGGCGTGCAGGGTCATCGCCTGGGACTTGGTGGCCTTGGGGTCGCCGGCGCCGGATTCCAGCCGCTTGGCCAGCAGGTTGATCTCGGTCTGCAGGTCGTCGAACCTGCGGATGTAGTAGGCCAGCCCGGCCTCGGCGTCGCCGGCCTGCCAGGAACCGACCTCACGCTCACCGTCGGCGGTCCTGACGAACACCGTGCCAGCCTCGTCGATACGTCCCCAATCCGTACTCATATCGAGCATTAGACACGACTGCGCGCGGCTTCGGTGTAGCCGGATAGCCTCTTGCAACGTGACTGACACCGATGCGGGCCGCCGCAGGCCCGCCGTGGTGGCCGTCGTGGGCCCGACAGCGACCGGTAAATCCGATCTTGCGGTGGCGCTGGCCCGGCGGATCGATGGCGAGATCGTCAACGCCGACTCGATGCAGCTCTACCGAGGGATGGACATCGGCACCGCCAAGCTGGCGCCGGCCGAGCGCGGCGGGGTGCCGCACCACCTGCTCGACATCTGGCCGGTGACCAAGCCGGCGGCCGTCGCCGAGTACCAGCAGTTGGCCCGCGGGGCCATCGCCGACATCGCCGGCCGGGGGCGGACACCGGTGCTGGTCGGCGGTTCGGGGCTCTATGTCCGGGCAGTGCTGGACCCGCTGGAGTTTCCGGGGGAGTCACCGGCCATCCGGGCGGCGCTGGCGGCCGAGCTGGCCGAGCTGGGCCCGGCGGTCCTGCACGCCCGGCTGGCCCGGCTCGACCCGGCGGCCGGGGCGGCCATCCTGCCGTCCAACGGGCGCCGGATCGTCCGGGCACTGGAGGTCATGGAACTCACCGGCGGGCTGTTCACCGCCCGGATGCCGGCTCATCAGTCGGTCTATCCGGGGGTGCAGCTGGCACTGGAGCGCCCCGACCTGGAGTCCCGGGTGCGGTTGCGGGTGCAACGGATGATGGCCGGCGGCCTGCTGGCCGAGGTGCGCCGGTTGCTGCCGCTCGGCCTGCGCGACAGCCCCACCGCAGGCAAGGCGCTGGGCTACCAGCAGCTGCTCGCGGTGCTCGACGATGAGGGCAACGTCCGCGGCGACCTGGAGCAGGCCGTCGAGCTGACCATGAGCCGGACCTGGCGGTTCGTGCGCAGGCAGCGGTCCTGGTTCCGCCGGGATCCGCGGCTGCACTGGCTGGACGCCGCGGCTCCCGACCTGCTGGATCGGGCGCTGGCACTGCTGCCCCGCTAGGCTCGCGGCTGTGAACGCCGCGCTGAGTGTGATGAAGGGCCATGGCACCGAGAACGACTTCGTGGTGCTGCCCGATCTGGACGCGGTGGTGTCGATGTCGGCGTCGATGGTCCGGGCGCTGTGCGACCGGCGGGCGGGCATCGGTGCCGACGGTGTGCTGCGGGTGACTCGGACGGCGCTGGCCACCGAGCCGGACGTCCGGTCCCAGGCCGACGTGGCCGAGTACTTCATGGACTACCACAACGCCGACGGCTCGATCGCCGAGACCTGTGGCAACGGCCTGCGGGTGTTCGGGCGCTACCTGGAGCACGCCGGCCTGGCCGGTGCGGCCGGGGTCACCGTCGCGACCCGGGGCGGGCCCCGGGCGCTGAGCTTCGAGGGCGAGGACATCACCGTCGAACTGGGCCCGGCCACCCTGCGGCCGGAACGGCCCCGGGTCAGCGTCGCCGGGCTGATCGGCGAGTTCGACTCGGTGGCCCTGGAACTGCCCAATCCGCACGTGGTGGTGCGGCTGCCCGCCGAGCAGGACCTGGACGCGCTGCAACTGGCCGAACCGCCGCGGGTACGGCCCAGCCTGCCGGACGGCCAGAACGTCGAGTTCGTGGTGCTGACCGGTCCGAACCAGCTCCGGATGCGGGTGCACGAGCGGGGTTCGGGCGAAACCCGCTCGTGCGGCTCGGGGATCGCCGCCGCGGTGGTCGCTGTGAGCGGTTCGGTGGCCGGTCCGGCGGCCGGTCCGGTGGCCGGCTCTCCGGACGGGCGGGGGGAGTGGACCGTTCAGGTGCCCGGCGGCCGGTGCCGGGTGTGGTGGAACGCCGACGGTGGCCTGATGCTGTCCGGCCCGGCGGTGCTGGTGGCCAGCCTGGAACTGTCGCCGGAATGGCTGGCGACGCACCGCTGACCGGGTGCTGATTGCCTTGCCGAGCCCTTGGCGGGGCGTTCTGCGTGAAATTTCCTCGCCGTCGGGACGGTTGGCTGTCACCATGGAGGTAATGACTGCTTACCGACGCAACGAAGAAACCGCCGAGCCCGCCAGCCAGGCCGGCGACCCCGGATACGACGACCAGCCCGACGGCTCCATCCACCTCGACTACATCGACGCCGGCGACCCCGATGCCGCGGACGAGCCGGACTTCACCCTGGGGGAGTACGACCTCTCCGAGCGGGCCGCCCTGCGCCGGGTCGCGGGGCTATCCACCGAGCTCACCGACATCACCGAGGTCGAGTACCGCCAGCTACGACTGGAACGGGTGGTGCTGGTGGGGGTGTGGACCACCGGCACCCTGACCGAGGCCGAGAACTCGATGCACGAGCTGGCCCGGCTGGCCGAGACCGCCGGCTCGGAGGTGCTCGACGGCCTGGTGCAGCGCCGCGACCGCCCGGACCCGGCCACCTACATCGGCTCGGGCAAGGCCAAGGAGCTGCGCGACATCGTCGCTGCCACCGGTGCCGACACCGTCATCTGCGACGGCGAGCTGACCCCGGGCCAGCTGCGGCAGTTGGAGCAGGTCGTCAAGGTCAAGGTGGTCGACCGGACCGCCCTGATCCTCGACATCTTCGCCCAGCACGCCCGGTCCCGGGAGGGCAAGGCGCAGGTCGAGCTGGCCCAGTTGCAGTATCTGGTGCCCCGGCTGCGCGGCTGGGGCGAGTCGCTGTCGCGGCAGGTCGGCGGCCGGGCGGCCAACGGCGTCGGCATTGGCGGCCGCGGCCCGGGTGAGACCAAGCTGGAGATCGACCGCCGCCGGATCACTGCCCGGATGGCCAAGCTGCGCAAGGAGATCTCGGGCATGAAGACCGCCCGGGACGTCAAGCGCGCCCGGCGCAACAGCAACGAGGTGCCCTCGGTGGTGCTGGCCGGCTATACCAACGCCGGTAAGTCCTCGCTGTTGAACCGGCTCACCGGCGCCGGTGTGCTGGTGGAGAACGCGTTGTTCGCCACCCTGGATCCGACCGTCCGGCGTGCCGATACCACCGACGGCAGGGTCTACACGCTCTCGGACACGGTCGGCTTCGTCCGGCACCTGCCCCACCAGCTCGTCGAGGCGTTCCGCTCCACGCTGGAGGAGGTCGCCTCGGCGGATCTGATCCTGCACGTGGTGGATGCCTCCGACGAGGACCCGGAGGCCCAGATCCAGGCGGTGCGCGAGGTGCTGTCCGATATCGACGCCCTCGACGTGCCTGAGCAGATCGTGTTCAACAAGGCCGACAACGCCGACGCCGAGACGGTGCTCCGGTTGCGCAGCCTGGTACCCGGCGCCCTGTTCGTCTCGGCGCTCACCGGGGCCGGGATGGCCGAGCTGGCGGCGCTGATCGAGGCCGGGCTGCCCCGCCCCGAACGCGCCGTGCAGGTGCTGCTGCCCTACACCCGCGGCGATCTGGTGGCCCGCATCCATGCCGACGGCGAGGTGCTGTCGGAGGAACACACCGGCGACGGGACGCTGATCAGCGCCCGGGTGCGCTCGGAACTGGCCTCGGCGGTCGAACAATTCGCGGTGGAACGGATCGCGGCGGTGCCGGCCGGCGAGCGGTGAACCGGCCTGCGGTCACGGGCAGCGGGTAGCCTGGACCTGGAGTAGTTCTCGAGCTGGGCTAGGAGACTCAATCATGGGCTGGGAATCGCCGTCGCACTGGGTGATCATCGCGTTGGTCGTGCTGGTGCTCTTCGGGTACAAGAAGCTTCCGGAAATGTCCCGGTCGGTCGGCCGATCGTTGCGGATCTTCAAGACCGAGATCAAGGGCATGGGCCAGGACGACGCCGCCCGCGATGCCGCGGAGACGGCCGTGCCACCGACCGCTCAGCCGACGGTCGGCACGCCGGTGGCGCCGCCGGTGGTACCGCCGGGGGCGGTCGTCGAACCTCCGGTCACGCCGTCTGCCGTCGCCCCGGTCGCCCAGCCGCTGCCGCCGGTGGTGGAGGAGCCGCGCCCGGCGTCTCAGCAGGGGACCCAGGCCTAGGGGCTTCGGGCCTAGTAGGGGATCCGGGCCTGACAGGAGACCCCGGGCCTGGCGCCCCTGCCGGGTGTTGCCACCCGGCAGGGTCTCGCCACTTCGTTACGCACGGGCCGTCCCGCCGCGCTGATCACACCTTGTTTGATCGCACCTTGTTTGATCGCACCTTGCTGATCACACCTTGCGAAGGACCGCCACTACCCGTCCCAGGATGGTCGCATCGTCGGCCGGGATCGGTGAGTAGGCCTCGTTGTGCGGCAGCAGCCAGGCGTGCCCGCCACGGCGCTGCAACGTCTTGACGGTGGCCTCGCCGTCGATCATGGCCGCCACGATCTCGCCGTTGTCGGCGTTGGGCTGCTGACGGACCACCACCCAGTCGCCGTCGGCGATGGCGGCGTCCACCATCGAGTCGCCCTGCACCCGCAGCAGGTAGAGGGTGCCCTCGCCGACCAGCGTTCGCGGCAGCGGGAAGACATCCTCGACCACCTGCTCGGCCAGGATCGGCCCACCGGCGGCGATCCGGCCGATCAGCGGCACCATCACCGCCTCGGGCTGGTCGCCGTACAGGGCGTCGTCGCCTGCCAGTTGCGCCGGCCCGGTCATCGGCTCGTCCTCGGGGGAGCGCACGTCCAGCGCCCGAGGCTTGTTCGGATCGCGCCGGATGAAGCCCTTCGCCTCCAGGACGGCGAGCTGGTGACTGACGCTCGAGGTCGACTGCAGCCCCACCGCATCGCCGATCTCGCGCATGCTCGGCGGGAAGCCGCGCTGCTGGACGGTGTTGCGGATGACGGTCAGGATGGTCCGCTGCCGCGCGGTCAGCCCGTCTCCCCGATCGTGGTCGGGGAACTCGGCGATCGAACTGTTCCTGGGTCGTCCCGGTCCGCGTCGCGGTGGTGGCTTCGGGGGCTTGGGCACCGGAGTCTCCCTGTCTGTCTGGCCTGGCGGCCGTCCGCGCCCGCCAGGAGGACCACTCCCGGCCGGCGTGCCGTCCTCAGGACGAGCGTGCCGAAAGTAGCGCCTCAGCAGTAACGATTCAAACACCTGTTCGATTCGGCGTGTCGTCAATCTGGTTTCTGTCAGAGGCTTGTAGTAGACATCGGTACATGCCGGTGATCGAACGAATGTTCGACCATCAGCGTACTGGCCGCGGTAGTTCCCGCGGCTCAGAACCAGTGAGGAGCAAACGGCATGTCAGTCGCAACTGAGTTCTCGCAGTCCTCGTCAGCGGTGTTCGCCCCCGTTCCGTCGCGGCACCCGGCGCGCCCGCAGGCTCCCGCCGGCCGGCCCCGGCTGCGCCTGGTTCCCCCGGTGGACGGGTGCGTGCCTGGCTCCCGCCGCTCCGGCGGGACGCGCCGTGGCGGCGCAGGCCGGGTCGGTGGCCGGGTCCGCCTCGCACCGGTCCGCAATGAGACGGTCGAGGCCCTCGAGGTCTTCGATGCCTTCAAGGCGGACGGGATCGGCGCGGCGCAGTTCGAGGCGCGGCCCGTGCGACTCACCCGGCGCGGAATGGTGGCGAGTGCGGTCGGCCTGTTCGTGGTGGGCGGCTTGCTGCTGCTGGTGGCCTACCTGTCCGCCGGTTCGTCCGCCTCGCCCGCCCCCCGGCCGGCTGTGGTGCCCGGTTCGGTGGTCACCGTGCAGCCGGGTGACACGCTCTGGTCGATCGCCGGCCAGGTGGCACCCGGCCACGACCCGCGCGGGGTGGTGGAGCGACTCCGAGAGGTGAACCACCTGTCCTCGGTCACCTTGACGCCTGGCCAAACCCTCAAGGTCGGCTAGAGGTTGAAGGCCGCTCGCTCGTCGAACCCCGGTGGACAAGGGTTGGCCGGCTGTGAGCGGCGGTGAGATGACAGCGGTGGAATTTCCTCGGCGGCGCTACTTGCGGAACAGCCGGTCAGGCTCTAGCGTTCCTACATGTAGTAGTTACAAGCATGTACTTCGTCCACAGGTTGGGGTTCGGTAGTCCTCAGGGCGTCAACAGTAAAGGGTGAGTTCTCCACGGCTCGTCCCCAGGTTGTCGACAGGGGCCTGTTGATATCGAGTTCCTACCCTGCTCGGACGAAGCCTTGCGGAGCCACCAAGACCGAACGTGGGCTTAGCCGGACTTAACGCCAGGCGCCACCGCTCAATGTCACATCACCACCCAAGTCAGATCACCTACCGAGGAGTCGTCCACGATGCGGTGCCCGTACTGCCGACACCCCGACTCGCGGGTGGTCGACTCACGTGAGCAGGACGAGGGCCAGGTGATCCGGCGCCGGCGCAGCTGCCCCGAGTGTGGCAAGCGGTTTACCACGGTCGAAGAGGCCACGCTGGCCGTCATCAAGCGCAGCGGAGTGACCGAGCCGTTCAGCCGGCAGAAGGTCATCAACGGCGTGCGACGGGCCTGCCAGGGCCGGCCGGTCGACGAGGACGCGTTGGCCCAGTTGGCCCAGACCGTCGAGGAAACCATCCGGGCCACCGGTTCGGCCGAGGTGCCGGCGCCGGAGGTCGGCCTGGCCATCCTCGGCCCGCTGCGCGCGCTGGACGAGGTCGCCTACCTCCGCTTCGCCAGCGTGTACCGGTCGTTCAGCTCCATCGAGGACTTCGAGAAGGCGATCAGCGAGCTGCGTATCGAGCACCGCAGTGCTGGGACCAGCACCGGCACCGTGCCGGCGGCCGCGGATCGCCTCTCGGCATCACAACAACCACACGGGATCACCAAGGAAAAGGGGCACAGCGGGTTATGACCGAAGTCGTCGAAGGCGGGTCGGGCAGTTCTTCCTCGAATGCGAAGAACGCCGGCAAGTCGGCTGGTTCCAAGCACGCCGGGGAGCCGCGCTCGTTGAAGGCCAGCGCCAAGGACCAGCCGGTGTATCCCGCCAACGGGCTGGTCATCGAGCGCGTCTACACCACCGAGGGGGTGCACCCCTTCGACGAGATCGACTGGGAACGCCGCGACGTGGTCATGACCAACTGGCGCGACGGGACCGTCAACTTCGAGCAGCGCGGCGTCGAGTTCCCCGATTTCTGGTCGGTCAACGCGGCCAACATCGTCACCACCAAGTACTTCCGTGGCGCGGTCGGCTCCGAGCAGCGCGAGTGGTCGCTCAAGCAGCTCATCAACCGGGTGGTGCACACCTACCGGGTCGCCGGTGAGGAGTACGGCTACTTCCGGTCCGCCTCCGACGCCGAGGTCTTCGAGCACGAGCTGACCTGGATGCTGGTGCACCAGGTGTTCAGCTTCAACTCGCCGGTCTGGTTCAACGTGGGCACCACCTCGCCGCAGCAGGTCAGCGCCTGCTTCATCCTGGCCGTCGACGACACCATGGACTCGATCCTCAACTGGTACCGCGAGGAGGGCCTGATCTTCAAGGGCGGCTCGGGCGCCGGGCTGAACCTGTCGCGGATCCGCTCCTCCAAGGAGCTGCTGTCCTCCGGTGGCACCGCCTCGGGCCCGGTCAGCTTCATGCGGGGCGCGGACGCCTCGGCCGGCACCATCAAGTCCGGCGGTGCCACCCGGCGGGCCGCCAAGATGGTGGTGCTCGACATCGACCACCCCGACATCGTCGAGTTCGTCGAGACCAAGGCCCGCGAAGAGGACAAGATCCGGGTGCTGCGCGACGCCGGCTTCGACATGGACCTCGGCGGGGCCGACATCACCTCGGTGCAGTACCAGAACGCCAACAACTCCGTCCGGGTGTCGGACGAGTTCATGCACGCCGTGGAGGAGGGCAGCCAGTTCGGCCTGCGCGCCCGGGCCACCGGCGAGGTCATCGAGAGCATCGACGCCAAGCAACTGTTCGGCAAGGTCGCCCAGGCGGCCTGGGAGTGTGCCGACCCCGGCATCCAGTACGACGACACCATCAACGACTGGCACACCAACCCCGAGTCCGGCCGGATCACCGCGTCCAACCCCTGCTCGGAGTACATGAGCCTGGACAACACCTCGTGCAACCTGGCATCGCTGAACCTGATGAAGTTCCTCGGCACCAACGGCACCGGCAACTCCTTCGACACCACCCGGTTCGTCAAGGCCGTCGAGCTGATCATCACCGCGATGGACATCTCGATCTGCTTCGCCGACTTCCCGACCGAGCCGATCGGCGTGAACACCCGGGCCTACCGGCAGCTCGGAATCGGCTATGCCAACCTCGGCGCGCTGCTGATGGCCTCGGGCCTGGCCTATGACTCCGACGCCGGCCGGGCCATGGCCGCCGCCATCACCTCGCTGATGACCGGCACCGCCTACCGGCGTTCGGCAGAGCTCGCCGGCGTGGTCGGCCCGTACGACGGCTACGCCCGCAACGCCGAGGGCCATGCCCGGGTGATGCGCAAGCACGCCGCCGCCAACGACAGCGTGCGGTTCTTCCACGACACCGACAAGGCGGTGCTGGGCCGGGCCACCGAGGAGTGGGCCAAGTGCCTCAAGATCGGTGCCACCAACGGCTGGCGCAACGCCCAGGCGTCGGTGCTGGCACCCACCGGCACCATCGGCCTGATGATGGACTGCGACACCACCGGCATCGAGCCGGACCTGGCACTGGTGAAGTTCAAGAAGCTGGTCGGCGGCGGCTCCATGCAGATCGTCAACCAGACGGTGCCGCGGGCGCTGCGGGCGCTGGGCTACCAGCAGGAGCAGATCGAGGCGATCGTCGAGTTCATCGCCGAGCACGGGCACGTGCAGGACGCCCCGGGCCTCAAGCGCGAGCACTACGACGTCTTCGACTGCGCGATGGGTGCGCGGGCGATCAAGGCGATGGGCCACGTCCGGATGATGGCCGCGACCCAGCCCTTCATCTCGGGTGCGATCTCCAAGACGGTCAACCTGCCCGAGTCCGCCACCGTCGAAGACATCGCCGACGTGTACTTCCAGGGCTGGAAGCTCGGTCTGAAGGCACTGGCCGTCTACCGCGACAACTGCAAGGTGGGCCAGCCGCTGTCGGCGGGCAAGGAGGCGCGCAAGGAGCAGCAGGCCGAGCCCGCTGCCGTGGTCGAGCACCGGCCGGTGCGCAAGCGGCTGCCGAAGTCCCGGCCGTCGCGTACGGTGTCCTTCGCCGTCGGCGGTGCCGAGGGGTACCTGACCGCCGGCTCCTACCCCGACGACGGCCTGGGCGAGGTGTTCCTCAAGCTGGGCAAGCAGGGTTCGACGCTGGCCGGCGTGATGGACGCCTTCTCGATCGCGATCTCGATCGCGCTGCAGCACGGCGTGCCGCTGGAGACCTACGTCTCGAAGTTCACCAACATGCGCTTCGAGCCGGCCGGCCTGACCGACGACCCGGACATCCGGATGGCACAGTCGATCCTGGACTACATCTTCCGCCGGCTCGCCCTGGACTACCTGCCCTTCGAGACCCGGGCGGCGCTGGGCATCCACACCGCCGAGGAGCGGGCCCGGCAGTTGGACACCGGCAGCTACGCCCCGGCCGAGGACGACCTGGAGGCTCTGGCCCAGTCGGCTCCGGTGGTCGAGGCCAGGGCGACGGTGACTCCGGAGGCCAAGTCGTCGGTGCACAGCTCCACCGAACTGCTGGAATCCATCATCGGCACCTCGGCCGATGCCCCGCTGTGCATGAACTGCGGTACCAAGATGCGTCCGGCCGGTTCCTGCTTCGTCTGCGAGGGCTGCGGCAGCACATCGGGCTGCAGCTGACGGTGATGGGCCACCCGATGTCTCAGACGATCGCCGCCCATGAAGGTCTGAGGGTGCAGTGATCAGGAGCCATCGCAGGGCCGGATCGACCTGACCTGCAGCGAGAACAGAGTGAGTACGGCCCCGGCGCGCACCGAAGCGCCGGGGCCGTACTCATTTCAACGCTCACTTCAGCGCCAGCGCCGGTGCGGATGAGGTTCACGCATCAGGCCTGCGTCCATGCATTGCTGTTCCGATCCCGGTGCCACCGCCTCGGTCCACCCGCGACCCGAAGGACATCGGCAAGCCAGAACGTCGCATCGGGCGGCCACCCTGCCAGCACGGTCGCGGTGTTCCGATCGACCGCCAAGGCCCGTCCGGCGGTTGTCAGGTATCCGGCCACGCTCAGGTGCACCGCGTCCCAGTCCTCGGCGACAGCGGGCCAGTCAGGCATCGCCCACCTGCCGTCCCGGTCAGTCGTTCGCCACCAGTCGCCGCGCTTCGGGGTGGCCGTGACCTCCAGCGGGTAACGGCGCACCACGTCCACCCAGTCCTCAGGCGTGTCCAGCTGGAGGATCCGCACCTCGCGGGTGCGCGACACCTGCCAGGACGTCGCGGCGGTCCAACCGAAGGAGTCCTCCACGAAGACCAGGCCGACCGGCAGCGGCGGCTGTCCGATCGAGCGGGCGGTGTGGACTCCGGGGTGGGTAATCGGAGCCGACCACCATGCGCCGCTGATCATCTTCCAATCGACCCGGCGGCCGGCCTTGTCGTCGTCACGCAGTTCGCGGGAGTGTTCGAGGCTGAGCCCGTCCACCGCTGCGCGCAGGCCGGTCAGCGTCGGTTGCGGCTCGTCCGCCGGCGAGTTTTCGTCGACGAACTGGACGAGATGCTGATCGTGCAGCTCGACCTTGCTGCTCCACCAGTTCGTCGCGGGACTGGCCGCGAATGCCTCCGCGATGTCCTCGAGGCGGGTCAGCCACTCGGCGGACTGCAGGTCGACGTCCAGCCGATGGGGAGGTTGCCAGTACATCGCCCAATTACAGGCCTCCGCCACGGCCTCGACCGCTGACTGGCAATCGACGTCCACCCCGCCGCGAGTCGACGATCCGGCCGGGTCAGCCGAGCTCTGGGCGAACTCGTAGCAGAGTCGGCGGCCGCGCGGTCCGCGGAGCAGGTCGGCGGCGTCCATGCCGGTCATCCTGGCACCGGGCCCCGATGTCGTCAGCTCCTTTTCCAGCGCCCGCCCAGCCGCCAAGGCTGATACAGCAGCCAGAAATCACCTCAACCGCGGAGGATGCCCAGCCCGTCGATGATCAGGTCCTTGCCGACGGAGGCATTGCGCAGCGTGATGGTAGTGGTTCGCTGGCTGAAACCCGGCTGCAGCAGGATCACACCTCGGCGAGTGGTAGCGGCGTAGGTCGAGACCGTCCGCCAGTAGACGTTGTTGAGGTAGATGGCGACGTTGCCGCAGGTGGGGCACTGGGCGACCACCAGTGCGATGCGGTCGGTCTGGGCGGAGTAGAGCTGCAGCTGGGCGCCCAGCGTGTTGGTACGGGTCAGCGTCCCCAGGTAACTGCCGGCCGAAGGCGGCCTGGCCCAGCTTAGGGGGCTCGTTCGCAGTGACCGGTCGTCTAGGGGCAGCGCGGTACAGCGATCGGCCGTCCACGCCGAGAGGTTGCCGACCCGGTCGCGGCTGCGGACGCTGATGCAGTACTCGTGTCCCGGCGTGCCGGTGAGCGTCTGCGAGGTGGCGGTGGTGTGCTGCCAGCCGGCCGGATAGCCGTACTCGCTGAAGCCGCCGCTGGTCCACCCTGAGGTCCGGTACCGGACGTCGTAGCTGGCCACCCCCGAGCCGGTATCGGTCGCGGCATAGGACACCGTGATGGCGCGGGCGAGCTGGACCGGCGCGGCCGGCCGGGTCAGCACCGGCTTGGGCGCGCTGGCGTCTGCCGTGGCCGCGACCTGGGTCGAGGCAGGACTGTCGCCAGCGATGCCGCTGGCCACCAGGGTGTAGTAGTACCTGATCCCGGGCACCGGCGCTGGGTCGGTGTAGGAACGGGCAGTGGCCGGCAACCTGGTGGCAAGCCCCGCGCCGAGCGCACCGGCCACGCTTGAGCGGTACAGCCGGTAGCTGGTCGGGGCATCGATGGTCCGCAACGAGACCGGCGTCCAGCTCAGCGCCACCGCGCCACCGGGCCGGGCGACCGCGATCAGCCCCTGCGGCCCGGCCGGCGCCGACGGGGTGCCCAGCGCACCTGGCAAGGTCTCGAGGTGCCAGGTCATGTCCGATCCCAGCACCGCCGCATAGACGTCGGTGCTGCCCGGCTCGGTGAGTGGAATCAGACCGCGACCGGCCCGGTAGCTGAACGACAATTCCCCGCTCAGATCACGCACCTGCACCTCGGCGTAGTTGTTGGCGAGCTTGTCGAAGGCCACCTGAACCAGCCGCTGGTCGATCACCGACATCCAGGCGCCGTCGTAGGCGCCGGGGATCGTCGCGACGATGCTGAGGTCGGCGGGATCGCGTACCGACATCGCGTCGTCGGCAGCCGGGGTGAGCAGCGCACTCCCGTCGGTGCTGAGAGCCATTCCCCTGGGCGTGTCGAGGTAATCCCGCTGCTGGAGTGCCGCGCCGGCCTCCTCGGTGTAGACGTAGTGGTCCAGCGGGCAGATCCCCGAGAACGAGCAGCCGGTCACGTACAGCTCGCTCACGCCCGGGCTGCTCTCGAACGCGGCGAGCTGCGCCCAGGGCGCGTCGCCCCGGTAGATGGCAGTCGCCGACGATCCGGGTTGGCTTCGGTCCACGACGCCGACCTCCAGGTCCCAGGGCCCGGGGGAACCGGCGACGAACAGCCGATCACCGGCCTCCGCGAACTGGACCGGAGCGCCGAGCGCGCTGACGTCATAGCGGGTGAGTTCGGTCAGGGTGGACGTGTCGATCACCGAGACGGCCTGGGACGTGCCGAGCGCGACGTAGAGCCGGCTGCCGTCCGGGCTGGCGGTCAGCGCCCGGACGTCCGGTTCTCCGGGAATCGTGGCCAGCTGCTGGCCGGATAGGTCATACACGTGCACCGAGTCGTCCGCGAGGTCGCTCGCGGCGTCGAAGACCCGGTGGTTGGCCAGCGCCAGCCGCACGTCGTAGCCGGGCAGCGCGAACCCGCTGAGCAGGTCGGCACCGGCCGGAGCCGGGGAGAGGGCGCTGGTCGCCGCGGCCAGCAACGCGAGCACGACGGCCGCCGCGCAGCGCCGCCAGGTGGACCGCGTTCGGGCGCTGGCCATGGGACTCTCCTCGGTTGGCACCGCAGAGGTCGGTGGCTGACTGCAGGCTACTGCATTTAGCCGCAAAACTTAACACCTACCTCATATTCAACCCACGGCAGAATGGCCGGATTCTCGCTGCGGCGGACCGGTTCTCCAGTCGGTTCGAAACCCGCGTCGAGTATCCCTTTCCTCCTCTGGCCAGCCCCAGGGTGCGGTGGAAAGCTAACGAGCCAGCCGGATGCGCTTCGGCACCCGGCTGACGCCGGTTGGAGGTACCCGTCATGACTACAGTTCTGATCCGCAACCTCGAACGTGACGGCGAGCGCCGCCCCTTCGCCAAGCACGGCCACGCCGAGGTGGCCAGCGCGGGAGGCCTGACCCTGATGAGGGGGGTGTTCGAGCCGGGCTGGCGCTGGTCGCAGGACATCGCGCCGATCGCTGGCACCGATTCCTGCCAGACCCGGCACCTGGGCCACGTCCTGTCCGGCTCGATGCGGATCAGGATCGACGACGGCACCGAGTACGACCTCGGACCGA
>JAVEEO010000471.1 GCA_030840415.1 Pseudonocardiales bacterium
GTTGCTGACTACGGAGGACGAGTGCTGAGAACCGCCCCGGCCCAATGGCTCTTTCCTGGTGATCGAGCATATTGCTGACGCCGGGATTCTCGTCAATCATTTTCGGGCTCATCCGGCGATAACGATGATCCTGGTCGGTGGTCGAGAGGAGCTGCACTGGCTGTACGACGCTCCCTACAGCACGTCGGACGTGGGCACCGACTGGGTGGACAGGGCGCGCTGAACCACTACAAGACACCCCCAACGCACCCCTCGACCTGCCAACGATCCTTCCAGCGAAGCCGGAGCCTCGCGATGATCGTCAACCAAACCTGGGCAGATCCGTGAAGCCCGGCGAGCGCACAGACGAGCCCTGCCAATAGCTGGGCTTAACCCGCTTCGAACGTTGGTGGACTCGTTGAGGGTTGGTCGTGGTCGTGCCACACTCGACGACATGACATAGCGATCTGTCGGGGGTATCTGGGCATGGCCCTGTTGAGTTTGGAACCGACCGGTATCTCTACTGCCGTGCAATCGACGACTCTGTCGCTTGATGCCCTGGGCCGAAATATCTGCAACACATGGTCGGAGGCGGTCGATAGCGGCGGGCCGCCGTTTACCGTGATAGTGGTGGGTTCCGGCGCCTACGGCGCTTATCTTGCGGCGAAGGTGGTGGCCCTCCATCCGGCTTCACGCGTGCTGGTGCTCGAGGCAGGACCATTTCTCGTCAGTGAGCATGTGCAGAATCTCGGCAACGTCGGCTTGAACGTCCCGTCCGCTATCGCGCCGGAGGAGGATCCGGGGGTAGCGCGTGATCTGGTTTGGGGCCTGCCGTGGCGCGGCAATACAGAGTTCCCCGGAGTTGCGTACTGTTGCGGCGGCAAGTCGCTGTACTGGGGCGGCTGGTGTCCGCGCCTTACTCCGGACGATCTCGCCCAGTGGCCGGCCCAGGCCGCCAGCGACCTTGCTGCGCACTACATAGACGTGGAGAGCGAGATCGGTGTCGTTCCGGCGACAGACTTCATCTCCGGCCCGTTGGCCGACGCAGTTTGGAATCGGATGACCGCGGTGGCGCCCATGGTGCCCAACCTGGATACCGGCCTCATCGGCGGACCGGTGCAGATGGCGCCCATTGCGGTACAGGGGGCGTCGCCGGTTTCCGGACTGTTCAGCTTCGACAAGTACAGCAGTCTGCCAATCTTGGTGTCCGCGATACGTAATGACGTCGCTGAATCCGGAGGCTCAGACGCCGCGCGCCGACTTTTCCTGGTCCCTCGGGCGCACGTCGTGCGCATCCACGCCGACGCCGGCATAGCGCACACCGTGGAGGTGCAGGTGGACGAAGGACGTCGTTACCTGCGGCTCGCCGCGGGTGCCAAGGTTGTATTGGCCTGCAGCACGATCGAGACGACGCGTCTTGCCCTCCTCTCCTTTCCTACGCCGCTGATGGGACGCAATCTTCAGGCGCACGTGCGGTCCGACTTCACCGTCCGTATCCGGCGAGGTGCGATCGGCGCTGCGCTCGGCCCTGTGCAGACAGCCGCGCTGCTGCTGCGAGGCCGGTCGACCGTCGGGAGGTTCCACCTGCAGCTCACAGCGTCCAACAGCGCAGGCGGGTCTGATGCCTTGCTTTTTCAAATGATTCCCGACCTCGACCTGCTGCAGGCGCACCTTGCGAGTGCCGATACGGATTGGATTACCGTCACCCTCCGCGGCATCGGTCAGATGACCGGCGACCGCCTGAGCGCGGTGCCGAATGCGACCGGCAGCTGGATCGACTTGAGCCCGTTTGAGACCGACGAATTCGGCGCTGCGCGAGCGTACGTGCACATCACGACAAGCGCCGACGACGTCAGGACGTGGACGGCATTGGACGCCACCGCAGTCGACGTTGCTCAGCGACTGGCGGGCACTGCTACAAACATCGAGTACTTCTATGACGGTGGCTGGCAGTCTGTGCCGTTCCCGCTGGATCGGCCGTTTCCGCCGTGGCACTGGGGTCTAGGCACGACATACCACGAAGCGGGCACACTATGGATGGGCGCAGATCCAATGACCTCGGTAACCGACCCGACCGGCCGATTTCATCACCTTGCGAACGCCTACGTGGCCGACCAGGCCGCGTTTCCTACCGTTGGCTCGGTCAATCCCGTTCTCACGGGTCTGACCTTAGCTCGGCGCCTGGCCAACAAGCTTGGTGGCTAAGCCCCGAGCTGCTGGATTTACTTCGACGTTAGGCCCCCTTCCAGCCCGGACACCGGCGACCGCAACCGGTCGGGCCTTACCATCGTGGGCGATAGGATCATCCCGTGGATTACGACTGGCGGTGAACTGCGGAAGTAGGACCAGGACGGCGCGGACGGGATTACGACGCCGGATCCACACGCTTCATACCGCGTGCCCGGGTGAGCTGGTACGGCTGGTGAGGGTGTCGGACCGGCCGGCTCGCCGGGGATCAGCGAACGCTGACGGCGCTCAGCTGCCCCATTGGGTATGCCGGCGCCGGATGTCCCACATCAGGCCGATCAGCAGCACCACCATCATCGAGATCAGCGCCACGGCGCCGGCACCGTTGTAGTGGGTGGTAGTCAGCAGCAGGCCCAGGATCAGGAAGGTCATCCAGCCGCCGACCTGGCGTCCGGTGACGAACTCGTGGTGCCAGCCCCAGTCCTCGGGCCGCTCGTGCTCCACGTGCTGGGCATCTCGGGCGGGCTCGACGTCGGTACCGGCGATGGGATGGAACACCCTTTCCACCTTCGATTCCTCCGGTACGGACGGTCTATCAGCTGGACCCGGCGGGTGGCGCTGTCCGAAAAGTTTCCGGCGCAGGCGGTTCAACGCGCGATCTTTATTGTCATACCGCGCTGGCACAATGATTGTGCTCCCATTTACAGTTGTAACGTATGTCACCTTCATCCAGGTGATGGACTCACCACGTACGGCAATAAACTGCCACTTGGGCAGCTTGGCATTGGCATCGGCGCCTTTACGCCGGTACTGCAGATTTGGACCTTCGATCAGCAGTTCGCGGTTTGCCAGATCCTGGCCCGGGGTGTAATCGCCCGCGTGACCCCAGATCTCGGTCTCGTCTTCGAGCCGTATATGGACCCAGGGGCTTGTCCCGTCGGGGCGATGCTTGCGAAACACTGTGTACCAGATATTGCCATGCACTATTCGCCCTGGTGCTTGGCGGCGGAAGAGGAAGTCGGTAATGAACGCAAGAATCAGTGACAGCATGAGAAGCAGTACTACGCTCACCCCGACAGCCGGCAAGTGGGCGGAAGCATATTTATTGCCTTCGAGCAGCCAGGCACCCGGATCGACGAACCAAGCTGGATGAATGGCGCGAAGAACGCC
>JAVEEO010000475.1 GCA_030840415.1 Pseudonocardiales bacterium
CAGCCGGGCCAGCACCGTGCGCGCCCCGGCCACCGACACCTGCTGCCCGACGACCGCCCGGACGGCCATCTCGAAGCCGTCTCCCGTGCCCGGCGAGCGCAGCCCCGGACGCCGCGCCACCAGGCCCGCCAGCATCGGCTGGCCGGCCAGCGCCTCGTCCACCGCGGCCGGATCGGCGTCCAGGTCCAGCAGCCGGCGGATCCGGGCCACCGCGGCGGCCAGGTCCCGGTGGTCGGCAAGTCGCAGCCGGGCGGCGACGTGATCAGTGGCCGGCGTCAGGTTCACCAGGGCCGCCCCGTGCGGCAACCGCAGCGTCCGGGTCAGGGTGGTCCCGTCGTAGGCCTCCAGGCCGGTGACCGCCCGGCCGGCCAGGAAGCGCAGGGTGGCGCCGAGGTCCATCGGCGAGCGGTAGGCCAGCCGGAGATCGATGGTGCCGGGCTCCCCGCGCGGTGCGCCGCGGCCGGCCCGCAACTGGCTGGGGGTGCTGGCGAAGATCTCGCGGATGGTGTCGTTGAACTGCCGGATGCTGGCGAAGCCGGCCGCGAACGCTACGTCGGAGGCGGCCAGGTCGGTGGTCTCCAGCAGGATCCGGGCGGTCTGGGCCCGCTGCGCCCGGGCCAGTGCCAGCGGCGGGGCGCCCAGGGCGGCCAGCAGGGCGCGGTTGAGCTGGCGCTCGGAATAGCCCAGTGCCCGGGCCAACCCGGCCACCCCGTCCCGGTCGACCACGCCGTCGGCGATCAGCCGCACCGCCCGACCGGCCAGGTCCGCGCGGCTGTTCCAGTCCGCCGAGCCCGGGGTGGCGTCCGGCCGGCACATCTTGCAGGCCCGGAAGCCGGCCCGCTGGGCGGCCGCCGAACTCGGGTAGAAGCCGACGTTGCGCCGGTGCGGGGTGCGGGCCGAACACGAGGGCCGGCAGTAGATGCCGGTGGTCCGGACGCCGGTGTAGAACATCCCGTCGAAGCGGGCGTCCCGGCTGGCCACTGCCCGGTAGGCGGCGTCCTCGTCGATCGGCATGGGGTAAGTCTGCCCTGCCGCGGGCCGGCTGACTGGCGGTTTTCGGACGCGTCAGTTCTCGCGCCGCACGGCTCCTGACCGGTGATCTTCATCGAGTTCGGCTGCCGGGACGACCAAAGCCAATTAAGATCATCCGGCCGCGGGGTAGAACCGCTCAGCCGGTGTTGCGCAGGCCGGCCGCCACGCCGTTCATGGTCAGCAGCAGGGCCCGGCTCAGCTGCTCGCTCGCCGAACCGGTCCCAGCACCGGCAACATCGCAGGCCCCGTCCCGCTCGCCGGAGCGCACCCGGGACAGCAGGTCCACCTGCGCGTAGGAGATCGGGTCGAGGTAGGCGTCGCGCACGCTCAGGGTGCGCTGCAGCAGCGGCTGGTCGTCGAGCAGGTACTGCTCGCCGGTGATCCGCAGCACCTCGTCCACGGTCAGCTCGTGCTCGGCCCGGACCAGCTCGAACAGCGGACGCAGCTCGGCCGGCACCAGGGTCGAGACGTAGTGCGAGGCGATCTCCAGGTCGGTCTTGGCCAGCGTCATCTCGACGTTGGAGACGAAGGTCCGGAAGAAGTGCCAGTTGGCGTGCATGTCGGCCAGCGCGTCGGCCAGGCCTGCCTCCCGGGCCGCCCGCAGGCCGGAGCCCACGCCGTACCAGCCGGGCACGATCTGACGGGACTGGGTCCAGCCGAACACCCACGGAATCGCTCGCAGTCCCGACAGGCCACCGCCGGAGTCCGGCCGCCGGGACGGCCGGGAGCCGATGTTGAGCGAGCCGAGCTGCTCGACCGGCGTCGAGGCGAGGAAGTAGCCGGGCAGGCCGGGGTCGTCGACGAACCGGCGGTAGCTGGCGAAGGCCGCCTCGCTGACCAGCTCCATGGTGTGGTCCCAGGTCTGCAGCTGGTCGGGCCGCTGGCGCGGCGTGAGGTGCAGCGTCGAGGCCCGCAGCACCGCGGCCACGGTCAGCTCCAGGTTTTCCCGGGCCAGCTCGGGCAGCGCGTACTTATCGCTGATCACCTCGCCCTGTTCGGTGAACTTGATCTCGCCGTCCAGCACGCCCCACGGCTGGGCCAGGATCGAGTCGTAGGTGGGACCGCCGCCGCGGCCCACCGTGCCGCCGCGGCCGTGGAAGAGCCGCAGCCGGACGCCGTGCCGGGCCGCGACGTCGCGCAGGGTGCGCTGGGTCTTGTGGATCTCCCACTGGGAGGTGGTGATGCCGGCGTCCTTGTTGGAGTCGGAGTAGCCCAGCATCACCTCCTGCACGTCGCCGCGCAGCCGGACGATCAGCCGGTAGGTCGGGTCCGACAGCAGCTCGTCGAGCACCTCGCCGCTGCGGCGCAGCTCGTCGACGGTCTCCAGCAGCGGGACGAAGCCGATCCGGGCCACCGGCCGGCGGCCGCCGGAACCGGCACCGGCGCCCGATACGTCGGTGCCGTGCACGTCGACCAGGCCGGCCTCGCGCGCCAGCACCACGGCGGCCAGCACGTCGTCGGCCCCCATCGTCATCGACACGATGTAGCTCTCGATCACCTCGACGCCGTAGGTGTCCAGGGCCTGCCGGATCTCGGTGAAGACCGCGAAGGTCCGGGCGCCGGCGGCGTCCAGCGGCGGCGGGGTCTGGGCCAGCGGCCGGCGCGAGGCCAGCTCCTTGGACAGCAGTCGCCGCCGGTAGTCGCGCGGCAGGTCGGCGTAGAGCCAGTGCTCCTCCTGCAGCCGGTCGATCAGCTGGCCGACGGCATGATGGTGGGCGTCGGCGTGCTCGCGGATGTCCAGGGTGGCCAGGTGCAGCCCGAAGATCGAGACGGTGCGCTGGACCCGGGCCAGCAGCCCGTCGGCGATCAGGCCACCGGCGTTGTCGCGCAGCGAGGCCGCGATCAGGTCCAGCTCGGCCAGCAGCTCTGCGCGCCCCAGGTAGTCCCGGCCGGGCTGGTGGCGGCTCCCGCTCTCGATCCGCCGGCGGGTGTTGACGATCTTGTGCCGGATGCAGGACAGCTTCAACCGGTACGGCTCGGTCTCGTTGACCACCCGGATCCGCGGGTCCAGGTCCGGCAGGTTGGCCAGGTCCGCCTGGATCGAGGCCAGCAGCGGCGCCGACACCCCGACGATCGAGCTGGACGAGGACAGCTCGCCGATCAGCGCGTCGATCTCGGCCAGTGCCGAGCGGGCGGCCACCTGGTGCTGCAGCCGCAGCACCTCGTTGGTGACCGCGGCGGTGACGTTGGGGTTGCCGTCCCGGTCGCCGCCGATCCAGGAGCCGAAGGTGAGCGGCCGGGCGTCGGCGCTCAGCCCGGCACCGTGCCGGGCGAGCTCGGCGGCCAGGTCGCTGGTGAAGGCCGGCACCGTCTCGTCGATCAGCTCCTGCAGGTAGTACACCGCGTTGCGGGCCTCGTCGACCGGGGTCGGCTGCTGCCGGCGCAGTTCGTCGGTCTGCCAGATCAGGTCGATGATCTCGGCCAGGCCGCGGTCCTGCCGCTCGCGGGCGGCGGTGCCGGGCTCCGTCGGGTCGGCGAGCACATCGGCCAGCCGGCGCAGCTTGCTCAGGATCGAGCGGCGGCTGGCCTCGGTCGGGTGGGCGGTGAAGACCGGGCGCACCGCCAGGGCTTCGACGGCCCGGCTCAATCCGTCCGGGCCGGCCTTGGCCGCCACCGCGGCCACCGAGCTCGCCAGCCAGCCCTGCTCGGCCGGCCGGTCGCGCAGGCTGCGCACCCGGTGCACCTGCTCGGCGACGTTGGCCAGGTGGAAATAGGCCGAGAACGCCCGGACCAGCGCTGCCGCGGTGTCGGTGGGCAGACCCGCCAGCAGCCCCCGCACCTCGTCGCGGGCCGCGGTGCGGTCCGAGATCGCCGGGGCGTCCTTGCTCAGCTTGGTCAGGGCCCGGACCTGTTCCACCAGCTCGAGCAGGTCGGCTCCGTGCTGGCGGACCAGCGAATCGCCGAGCAGCTGCCCGACCCGCCGGACGTCGCGGCGGAGCGGGGTGTCGTCCTCACTGCGTTGCTCGGTCATCCCTCGATCTTCGCCCATCGCCGGGGCGAACGAAGAAACGGACGGTTGCTCTCCGGTGAAGGGGTGCGCGAGGAGGGCTGACCGGCAGATTTCGTGACTAACCGCAGACACCCGATTACAGAGAGCGCAAACTGTAGGGCTAGGATAAAATTTCCTGGCACATAAGGAATTTAGCGCTTCCCAAACGCTCACTTCACCCGCTATAAACGTAGATGTTACAGACGTCGATCGGGGGACGACGGGAAGTAGCGAAGGACCCCCGCCGTGTGTGCCAAAGTAACAAACCAGTACTACCGGACAACAGGTTCCGGCGTTGGCGGGGGAGTGCGGGTCGGTCACGGACCGTCTGCAGCAACGGGGGAAAGATGTTCACTTCGGGCCTAGATGTCGTAGCTGGGGACAATGGCGATTCGCCAGGTTCGCGCGGGTTGGCAGTTGCCGGAACGCCGGCTGCCAGCTCTGCCTCCCCCATGGACCAGCCAGGTCCGGACACGGTGAGCACGACGTTCTCCGAGGGCCTGCGGCCCGAGACCGTCGCCGAGTGGCCCGACGCCAGCGCCCTCGAGCCGGTCCCCGACGATTCCGGCAGCCGGCGCCGCTCGCGGTGGCTGCGCCAGTACCAGCGAGGCCTGGTGGCCGCCGACTTCGCCACCGCCTGGCTGGCGGTCCTGGCCGCGTACCTGCTGCGGTTCGGCATGCACACCTCGGCTTGGTCGACCATGACGGTGACCGTGCTGCTACCGCTGGCCTGGGTCGCGCTGATCGGCGTCAACCACGGCTACGGCGCCCGGCTGATCGGGGTCGGCGCCACCGAGTTCCAGAAGATCTTCCGCGCGTTCTGGCACCTGACCGCCTTGATCGCGTTGACCTCCTACCTCACCCACGCCGACCTGGCCCGGGGCTTCGTGCTGGTCGCGCTGCCGCTGGCGCTGTGCCTGAACATGATCGCCCGCTACGCCGCCCGCAAGTGGCTGCACGCCCAGCGGGCCCGGGGCCGGGCCCTGAAGTCGGTGCTGCTGGTCGGCGATGCGGAGGCGATCAGCAAGTTCAGCATGGTGCTGCGCCGCGACCAGTACGCCGGCCTTCGGGTGGCCGGGGCGTGCGTGCCGTCGGAGGTGATCGCCGACATGTACACCATCGACACCCTCGGCGAGGCCGACGTCCCGCTGCTCGGCGATGTCGACTCGATCGTCAGCGCGGTCCGGCTGTCCGGCGCCGACACGGTGGCGGTGGTGTCCTCCGGCGCGCTCGGGCCGGAGAAGCTGCGCTGGGTGTCCTGGCAGCTGGAGGGCAGCTCGACCGACCTGGTGGTCTCGCCGGGCCTGACCGAGGTGGCCGGCCCGCGGCTGCACATCCTGCCGGTGGCCGGCCTGCCGCTGCTGCACGTCGACGAGCCGAAGTTCACCGGGTTCCGCCGGGTGCTCAAGGGCGCCTTCGACCGGGTGGTGGCGGCGCTGGCCCTGGTGCTGCTCTCGCCGCTGTTCGCGGTGCTGGTGTTGGCCGTCCGGCTGACCAGCTCGGGCCCGGCGCTGTTCCGCCAGGTCCGGGTCGGCCGGGCCGGCAGCACCTTCGTGATGCTGAAGTTCCGCTCGATGTACGCCGATGCCGAAGAGCGGCTGGCCAGCCTGCGGGAGCAGAGCGACCACGGCGACGGCGTGCTGTTCAAGATGCGCGAGGACCCCCGGGTGACCCGGGTCGGCAAGTTCCTGCGCAAGTACTCCCTCGACGAGCTCCCGCAGCTGATCAACGTGGTGCTCGGCACCATGTCGCTGGTCGGCCCGCGGCCGCCGCTGCCGCTGGAGGTGGCCCGTTATGAGGACCACGTGCACCGCCGGCTGCTGGTCAAGCCCGGCCTGACCGGCCTGTGGCAGATCAGCGGGCGCAGTGACCTCAGCTGGGACGAGTCGGTCCAGCTGGACCTGCGCTACGTGGAGAACTGGTCCCTCGGCGAGGACCTGTTCATCCTCTGGAAGACGGTCCGAGCAGTAGCTCGCGGCTCCGGAGCGTACTGACCCGAGCACTGCAAGTAGTTGTAGATCAGCCTTATTTTCTCAGGCTAAACTGAGCTTCATACCAGCTTCACCCGTGCTGTGCTCCGTCGGCGCGCGGGGTGTCCGGCTTCGGATCCAGGTGTCAGCACCGGGACGCAGCGCCGGCGCCGGATCCACCAGTTGCACCAGCTGTCGGCAGTGACCGGCGCACGCCCTGAACAGCCAGGGCGGCCCCGGAGCTGCCTCGAACCGGGGGGAAATGAATGCGCGTGCGACGCCTGCTGGCAGTGGCCACCGCGGCGAGTATCGGAGTGCTCGGACTCGCGACCAGTACACCGGCCACCGCGCTGCAGGGCACCGTGCCCGGCAACGCCGCCTCGAGCTGGCAGACCAACGGGGCGGTGTCGGCGATCGTGGCCGCCAACGGCGTGGTCTACCTCGGCGGTGACTTCACCAGCGTCCGGCCACCGGGGGCAGCCGCCGGGACGGGCGAGGTCGCCCGCAACCACCTCGCCGCGTTCAATGCCAGCACCGGTGCGCTGATCACCTCGTTCAACCACGACGTCAACGCAGCGGTCAAGGTGCTCTCGACCAGCGCCGACGGCCAGACCGTGTACGTCGGCGGTGACTTCACCACCATCGACGGCACCACCCGCAACCGGATCGCGGCCTTCGGCGCCGCCTCCGGCGCGCTCACCTCGTGGAACCCCAACGCCAACGGCCGGGTCTCCGGCATCGCCGCGACCGCCTCGACCGTCTACGTCGGAGGCTCCTTCTCGACCATCGGCGGCCGCACCGAGCGCCGGGTCGCCGCGCTGAATCCGAGCACCGGCGCCGCGCTGGCCGGCTTCACCACCACGCCGGACAACGTCGTCTACCAGATCGCGCTGACCCCGCAGGGTGACAAGCTCTACCTGGTCGGCGCCTTCCTCAGCGTCAACGGCGACACCGCCTACCACGCGGTGGCGACGGTGAACCCGGCCACCGGGGCGACCCTGCCGATGCCCGCGGCCTCGGTGATCCCGCCCAAGACCGACGCCTGCATCGTCGAGGCCAAGTCGGTCAAGACCGACAACACCGGTGCCTACATCGGCGTCGAGGGCACCGGCGGCGGCTGCTTCGACGGCACCTTCGCGGTGAACAGCGCCGACGGCTCGCTGCGCTGGCAGAGCATGTGCCTGGGCGCGACCCAGGCGGTGCAGCCGATCGGCGACATCCTCTACACCGGCTCGCACAGCCACGACTGCAACGCCGACATGGCCACCGACCCCGACGCCTTCCCCGAGATCGGCTGGGGCAAGGGGCTGTCACGGCACCTGCTGTCGCGCACCACCAGCGGCGGCCTGCTGGCCAGCTGGTACGCCAACACCAACGGCGGCCCGAACGGTGCCGGCCTCGGCCCGCGGGTGATGGCCAGCGACGGCAGCCAGTTGTTCGTCGGCGGCGAGTTCACCACCGTCAACGGCCTCACCCAGCAGGGCTTCGCCCGGTTCTCCCCGGCCACCGGTGACCTGACCGCTCCGGCCCGTCCGGCCGCCCCGGCCGCGGTGGCGCTGCCCGGCGGCCAGGTGGCGGTCTACGTGCAGGCCCCGCTGGACGTCGACGACACCGACGTGACCGTGCGGATCTTCCGCGACGGCGGCAGCACGCCGATCTATACCGCCGGCGTGCACGCGCTGTTCTGGCGGGATCCGGTGGTCAGCTACCTCGACTCCGGCCTGCCATTGGGCAGCACCCACACGTACACCGCCGACGCCGTCGAGACGTTCGGGTCCAACGCCGGCCCCCGGTCGGCGGCCAGCCGGCCGGTGACCGTGGTGAGCACCGCGAGCGGCGCCTACGAGGCGGCCGTGGACGCCGACAACCCGACCATCTTCTGGCGGTACGGCGAGAACGCCGGCCCGGTGGTGGCCGACTCCGGCTCCAGCCACGACGCCGGTCTCTCACAGGGCACGGTCAGCTACGGCCAGGCCGGCGCGGTGAGCGGCAGCACCGCCATCGTCACCGACGGCGCGACCGGCTTCCTCGCCACCTCCCAGCAGCTGCCCTCGCCGACCAGCTACTCGGTCGAGACCTGGTTCAAGACCACCAGCACCACCGGCGGCAAGCTGATCGGCTTCGGCGACCGGCAGGGCGGCTACGACTTCAGCGGCAACCCGGCGACCAGCGGCTCGTACGACAAGCAGGTCTACCTGACCGCCGACGGACGCCTGAAGTTCGGGGTGTGGGTGGGCTTCGCCGACACCATCACCTCGGGCAGTGCCTACAACGACGGCCAGTGGCACCACGTGGTCGCCAGCCAGGGCGGCAACGGCCTGAACCTGTTCGTCGACGGGGCCAAGGTCGCCCACGACGGGCAGACCGGCAACCAGGCGTACAACGGCTACTGGCGAGTCGGCGGGGACAACCTGGGTGGCTGGCCGGACGCGAGCGGGCTGTACTTCAACGGCAGCCTCGACGAGACCGCGGTGTACGACCACCCGCTCAACCTGGCCGCCGTGCAGAGCCACTACGCGGCTTCCGGGCGGACCCCGCCGCCGTCGACCGTGCCGGCCGACGACTACGGCAAGGCCGTCTACAACGACGCTCCGGCCAACTACTGGCGGCTGGACGAGACCGGTGGCGCCACCACGGCCGCCGACAGCACCGACAACAGCACCACCGGCACCTACGTCAGCGGCGTCACCCAGGGCGTGCCCGGCGCGCTCGGCGCGGTCGGTTCCGCGGTGACCTTCAACGGCAGCACCGGCAACGTCGTCTCGACCAACCAGATCGGCGGCCCGAGCCGGTACGCGCTGGAGCTGTGGTTCAACACCACGACCACCAGCGGCGGCAAGCTGATCGGTTTCGGCAACGCCCAGACCGGCAGCAGCGGCAACTACGACAAGCAGGTCTACCTGACCAACGACGGCCGGTTGATCTTCGGTGTCTACAACGGCGGCTTCGACATGGTGACCACGCCTGCCGGGCTCAACAACGGCCAATGGCACCACGTGGTGGCGATGCAGGGGCCGTCCGGCATGGCGATGTACGTCGACGACCACCTGGTCGGCAGCAACCCGGTGACCGGCAACCAGGCCTACCCCGGTTACTGGCGGGTCGGCGGCGACAACCTCAACGCCTGGCCGAACCGGCCCAGCAGCGACTACTTCGCCGGCACCATCGACGAGGTGGCCGTCTACGACGGCCCGCTGACCGCGGCGCAGGTCGACGCGCACTACGCCGCGTCCGGGCGCAGCGGCCCGGACGGGGTGGCACCCAGCACCGCGATCACCTCGCCGGCTGACGGGGCGAGCGTGGGCACCGGCACGGTGACCGTCACCGCGACGGCCGGAGACAATGTCGGCGTCACCTCGGTGGACCTGCAGGTGGACGGCACCACCGTCGCCAGTTCGGCCACCGCGCCGTACAGCTTCAGCTGGAACGCCACCGCCGGTCCGCACACCCTGCGGACTTCTGCGCACGACGCGGCCGGCAACACCGGGACCTCCGCCGACGTGCACGTGACGGCGACCGCGCCGGACACCACCAACCCGACGGCGGCGATCACCTCGCCGGCCGACGGTGCCTCGGTGTACGGGCCGGTCACCGTCACGGCAACCGCTGCCGACAACGTCGGAGTGAGCTCGGTGGACCTGCTGGTGGACGGCACATCGATCGGCTCGGACTCGTCCGCGCCGTACAGCTTCAACTGGTCGGCCACCGCGGTCGGCAGCCACACGCTGCAGGCGGTGGCCCACGACGCGGCCGGCAACAGCGGGTCGTCGGCCACGGTCACCGTGACGGTGCCGCCGGACACCACGGCACCGGGTGCGCCCGGCACGCCGAGCGCGTCCGACGTCACGGCTTCGTCGGTGACGCTGACCTGGACGGCAGCCCCCGACGACCGCGCGGTGACCGGGTACCAGGTGCTGCGCGACGGTGTGCAGGTCGGCTCTCCCACCGGCCTGAGCTTCACCGACACCGGCCTGGCCGCCAACACCACCTACAGCTACACGGTGCGGGCGGTGGATGCGGCCGGCAACGTCAGCCCGGACAGCGGCGCGGTGTCGGTCACCACCCTGGCCGAGGTGCCGCCGCTGTTCAGCGACACCTTCTCC
>JAVEEO010000476.1 GCA_030840415.1 Pseudonocardiales bacterium
GTGGCGTCCCTGGTTGAGGGCGATCACCAGCCAGTCGCCGGCGGCCGAGAAGGTCAGGCCCGGCAGCTCGGTGGGTGGCAGGGTCAGGCCGCCGACCCGGTCCAGCGCCCCGGAGTCCAGGTTCAGCACGGCCACATCGGCCGGCGGCCCGAAGCCCTCGTCATCGATGCGCGGACCCTCGTAGATTCGCTCGAGCGGAAAGGCCAGCTCGGTGCGGTCCGGGCTGAGCACGCCGTTGGCGATAGAGGTCTCGACCGGCAGGCGATAGCTCTGTTCCGACATCACACCGGTGGCCAGGTCGTAGCGGTGCAGCGAGCACCGGGCGGTGAGCGAGCACGGCCGGTCGATCCACAACAGGACGCCCCGGTCGACGGTCAGCGAGCTGGCCTGGCCGATGGCCCGGCCGAGCCGGCGGGTGGCCAGGTCGTAGCTGACCAGGGTTCCCGAGGAGTCGCTGCGCCGGCCGTCGGCCGCCGAGGTCAGCCCGATCAGCCGGTGGTCGTGGATCGCCAGTGGGCGCAGGCCGGCAGGCAGCCGGACCACCCCGGGACCGGGCAGTTGGACGAGCGTGACCGGGCCGTCGGTCGCGATGTCGGCGACCTCGACGGCCCACACCCCGCTGCGGCCGTCACCCAGCAGCGAGTCGATGTGCCGGTCGCTGGCCAGCACCAGGTTGCTGCTGTCCCGGCCGACCCGCAGCACCGCACTGGTGTCGGTGGACTCGCACGGCTGGACCAGGGCATAGCTGGCGTCCGGGCCGGCCACCAGTTGGGTCACGAACCGGGTGGCGGGCAGGGTCAGGCCGGGCGTCGGGAGGCTCGTCCCGGTGTCGAGGTCGACGGTGTGCACGGACTGGCCGCCCACCTGGACCCGCACACCGGTCCGGACCTTCAGCGGGTCGGCGGTGACCAGCGGCAGGTAGCGCACCGAACCGCAGCCGGCCGGCGAGGTCGGCCACGGCTTGCCGTCGGCCAGCAGCTTGGGCGAGGGCATCCGGTACGGCACCGGCGCGGCCGGCGTGGCGGTCCGCACCGCGGCGTGCTCGCTGGTCACCGCCATCACCATGAAGGCCCCGGCCACCAGGCACGCCAGCAGGGCCGCGGCCCAGCGGAGCCGGCGGTGCCGGGCCAGCAGCCCCCACGGCCCGGCAGCCGGCCCGGACGGCTGCGGCCGGCCGGTGCCGGTCGACCCACCGTGCTCCATCGGGTAGTCGAGATCCTCGTCGGGCAGCACGACGAAACTCGGCGGATCCGGTTGCTGGGCCACCGAGCCAGCATCCCGCCCGGCGGCCCGGTACGCCACCACGGGTCACGACGACTGCCCGCATTCCGGCCGTCCCAGAAACGGTCAGTGCAGGAACAGGCAGAACGGGTGACCCGCCGGGTCGAAGTACACCCGGACGTCGTCCTGGGGCTGGTAGTCGGCCAGCACCGCGCCGGCGGCCAGGGCATGCCGGCCGGCCTCGTCCAGGTCCTCGACCTTGATGTCGAGATGGATCATCATCTGCTGCTGGCCGGGATCAGCGGGATCGGCCGGCCAGGTCGGCCGCCGGTAGCCGGCCTCGGTCTGGAAGGACAGGCCCGGGCCGCCTCCGGGCGGGGCCAGCTTCACCCAGCCCGGCTCGTCCTGCTCGACCTGCCAGTCGAGCAGGCGCTGGTAGAAGCCGGCCAACTCCCGGGCGTCGGGGGAGTCCAGCACGATGCCGGACAGGCTCATTCGCGGTGGTCGCATGGTGGCCCTTTCACTCCTCGACTGAACTGCTTGCCGGCAACCATTCCAGCATCCGATTCCAGCACGACGCGGACGCGGCCCCGCACTACGCTGGGAAACCGTGACGCGGATCGTGGGTGGTCAGGCGCGTGGCCGGCGGCTGAGCGTGCCCCCGCGAGGAACCCGGCCGACCTCCGAGCGGGCTCGGGAGGCCCTGTTCAACACCCTGCGCGGCGAGCTGGAACTGTCGGGCGCCCGGGTGCTGGACCTGTTCGCCGGCTCCGGCGCGGTCGGCCTGGAGGCGCTCTCGCGCGGTGCCAGGGCCGCCGTCTTCGTCGAGTCCGACCGGCGCGCGGCCACCGTGCTGCAGGACAACCTCACCGCCCTGCGGCTGGACGGCGGCGTCGTGCACCGCTGCCCGGCGGCGACCTTTCTCAGCGCGGTCGGCGCGGTCGAGCCGTTCGACCTGGTGTTTCTCGACCCGCCGTACGCCGTCGGCAACGCCGCGATCGGCACTCTGCTGACCACGCTGGCCGAGGGGCGGTGGCTGGTCGAGGGCGCGGTGGTGGTGGTGGAACGGTCCTGGCGCGACGCCGAGCCGCCCTGGCCGAGTGAGATCAAGGCCATCAAGCAGCGACGCTACGGCGAGGGATGTCTTTGGTACGGTCGCCGGGAGTAGCAGTACCGCCGCCGGAATAGCGATGTCCACCAGGGTCCGCCAGCCGGCGAGCCCTCTTGCAAAGGCACGAGATGAGCGCTGAGCCGACAGTCCGCAGGGTCGCCTGCCCGGGTTCCTTCGACCCGGTCACCAACGGCCACCTCGACATCATCGGACGGGCTGCCGGCCTCTACGACGAGGTCGTGGTGGCGGTGCTGATCAACCAGAGCAAGTCCAGCCTGTTCACCGTCGAGGAGCGGATGGCGATGCTCACTGAGGTGACAGCCGACTACGGCAACGTCCGGGTCGATTCCTTCCACGGCCTGCTGGTCGACTACTGCCGGGCGAACGAGATCCCGGCGATCGTCAAGGGAATGCGGCCGGTCGGTGACTTCGACTACGAGTTGCAGATGGCCCAGATGAACCGTGGGCTGGCCGGCATCGAAACGCTGTTCATGCCGACCAACCCGGAGTACAGCTTCCTGGCCTCCAGCCTGGTCAAGGAGATCGCCACCTACGGCGGCGACGTCTCCAGCCTGCTGCCGGTCTCGGTGCACAAGCGGCTGCTCAGCCGACTGGACGAGCTGCACCGCCCCGACGGACAGCTTCGATGACCGATCACACCCTGGCGCGTGCCGACGAGGTGCTGACCGAACTGGTCGAGCTGATCGAGACCGCGCGGACGCTGCCGATGTCCTCCTCCTGCGTGGTGCCGCGCGAGCGCACCCTGGACCTGCTGGACGCGCTGCGCGAGGTGCTGCCGCCGGAGCTGGCCGAGGCCCGCCGGCTGGTCGCCCAGCGCGACCGGATGCTGTCCGAGGCCGACGGGCTGGCCCAGCAGCAGCTGCAGCGGGCCCAGGAGGAGGCCGGGGCGACCACCGCGGCCGCTCAGGCGCAGGCCCGGGCGGTCGTCGAGGCCGCCGAACGGCAGGCGCAGGACAGCCTGGCCGCCGCCACCGACCAGGCCTACCAGTTGGTCGAGACCGGCCGGCGCGAGCAGGAGCAACTGGTGGCGGCCGGCCGTCAGCAGCAGGAGCAGCTGGTGGCGGCCGACAGCGTGCACCAGGCGGCGGTCGCCGAGGCGGCGCGAATCCGCTCGGAGACCGAGCAGCAGTGCCAGCAGCTGCTGGACGCGGCCCGGCAGCAGGCCGGCACGCTCTCCTCGCAGGCCCACGACTACGCCTACGGCACGCTGTCGGAGCTGGTGGACAACCTGCAGCGGCTGGCTGCCACCGCCGAGAACGGCCGCGCCGCCCTCGGCCAGCCCCCGCAGGCATAGCACCCCGGTGGCACCCGAGACCGGCGCGATTTCCGCGGCGTCGAGGGCTCAGGTATTCTGAACGACGGCCATCAGCCATGTTCGGCCGGCTGTGCCGCATTCCAGCACTATCCGTTCCATGCAATGCCTGCTCAACGAAATGCCTGCTCAACGAAACAACGCTGTTCGCCAGCATCGCTGGGAACTCAACCGGTAGAGGTCGTCGTGAACCCGCGCAGCCCGTACGTCCTGGATACCAGGCAACTCGGGCGCGGCGCAGGCTCCCAGCGTCAGTACCGGCGCGAGATCCCGGCACCCGCACAGCTCGGCCTGGACATGATCAAGGTGCCGGAAGGCAGCTTGATCGTGCTGGACGTCCGGATCGAGGCGGTCACCGAAGGTGTGCTGGCGACCGGCTCGGTCACCGGGTCGCTCGCCGGCGAGTGCGGACGGTGCCTGACCAGTTTCACCGACGACCTGGCGGTCGACTTCGTCGAGCTGTTCGCCTATCCGAACAGCGCGACCGAGGAGACCACCGACGCGGAGGAGATTCCGCGGCTCGAGGGCTTCCACCTCGATCTCGAGCCGGTGGTGCGCGATGCGGTGGTACTCAGCCTGCCGCTGACGCCGCTGTGCCGGCCGGACTGCGGCGGGTTGTGCCCCGAATGCGGAGAACTGCTCGACGACCTGCCCGACAACCACACGCACGCCCAGCTAGACCCGCGCTGGGCCGCTCTGGCCGAGCGGTTCGGCGGGTCCGATGATGTGACCGATGGTTCAGTACGTTCCGATAGTTCAACCCAGAGTCAGGAGTAATCCCCGTGGCCGTTCCGAAGCGGAAGATGTCGCGTGCCAACACCCGGGCACGACGCTCGCAGTGGAAGACCAGCGCCCCCACTCTGGTCAGCTGCCCCAACCGGGCCTGCGGCCAGCCCAAGCTGCCGCACACCGCCTGCTCCAACTGCGGGCAGTACGACGGCCGGCAGGTTCTCTCGGTCTGAGTTGCGGCCGTGACCCGTCCTGCCCTCCGGCGCGGGATCCGCTGACGGTGGCGACCAAGCCGGTCCAGACCGCCGATCCGGCAGAGCTCGCCGCCCAGCTCGGGGTGCAGGTCGACCCCGAGCTGTTTCGCCGTGCCCTGACCCACCGGTCCTTCGCTTACGAGAACGGCGACCTGCCGCACAACGAACGGCTGGAGTTCCTCGGCGACTCGGTGCTCGGTGTGGTGGTCACCGAGTCGCTCTACCGGGCGCATCCCGACCTCGCCGAGGGCCGGCTGGCCAAGCTGCGCGCCTCGGTGGTCAACATGCGCGCGCTGGCCGACGTGGCCCGCCAGATCGGTCCGGACGGGATCGGCAAGTACATCCTGCTGGGCCGTGGCGAGGACGCCACCGGCGGCCGGGACAAGCCATCGATCCTCGCCGACACGCTGGAGGCGATCCTGGGCGCGATCTACTTCGAGCACGGCCTGGAGACGGCGGCCCGGGTGGTGCACCAGCTGTTCGACCCGGTGCTGGCCGCGGCTCCCGGCTACGGCGCCGCGCTGGACTGGAAGACCTCGCTGCAGGAGCTCACCGCCGAGCGCGGCCTGGGCGTTCCCGAATACGTGATCACCTCCGAGGGGCCCGACCACGCCAAGTCGTTCACGGCCGCCGCGGTGGTGGACGGCATCACCTACGGCATCCGGCTCGGACGCAACAAGAAAGAGGCCGAGCAGGCCGCGGCCGAGGCGGCCTGGCGGGCACTGTCCGACGAGCCGGCGGCCGGCTAGATGCCCGAGCTTCCCGAGGTCGAGACCGTCCGGGCCGGCCTGGCGCGCTGGGTGGTCGGGCGCACCATCGCCGAGGTCGACTCACTGCACCCCCGCGCGATCCGCCGGCACCTGGCCGGGCCGCAGGACCTGACCCAGCGGCTGATCGGACGGCGGATCGCCTCGGCGCAGCGGCGGGGCAAGTACCTGTGGCTGCCCCTCGACGACGGCCCGTCCTGCCTGATCGGGCACCTCGGGATGAGCGGTCAGCTGCTGATGCTGGCCCCGGGCAGCGAGGCCGGGCCGCACCTGAGGGCCCGGATTGGCTTCACCGACGGCGGCAACGAGCTGCGCTTCCTCGACCAGCGGACCTTCGGCGGCCTGCACCTGGACGAGCTGGTTCCCGACGGCCCGACCTGGGTACCGGCCGGGATCGCCCACATCGCGCGCGATCCGCTCGACGACCACTTCGACGACGCCGGCTGGATCAGCTCGGTCCGCCGCCGCAACACCACCATCAAGCGGGCGCTGCTGGACCAGTCCTCGATCTCGGGGGTCGGCAACATCTACGCCGACGAGGCGCTGTGGCGCGCGAAGCTGCACGGCGACCGGCCGACCGCCGGCATCTCCCGGCAGTCGCTGACCACCCTGCTGGCCGAGCTGCGGCTGGTGTTCGCCGACGCGCTGCGGGCCGGCGGCACCTCTTTCGACTCGCTGTACGTCAACGTCAACGGCGAGAGCGGCTACTTCGACCGGTCGTTGAACGCCTACGGTCGGGAGGGTCAGCCGTGCGCCCGGTGCGGCCGGCCGATCGCGCGGGCCAAGTGGATGAACCGGTCCTCCTACTTCTGCCCGCGCTGCCAGCGACCGCCGCGGGCCGCGACCGGCTCGTGAGCGCCGACACCAGGTTGACCGCGCTGGTCTCGGGCCGGGTGCAGGGCGTGGGGTTCCGGTGGTGGACGCGGTGCCGGGCGCTGGAACTGGGCCTGGTCGGCCAGGCGGCCAACCTGCCCGACGGCCGGGTGCGGGTCAGCGCCGAGGGCCCGCGGGCCAGCTGCGAGCAGCTGATGGAACTGCTGCGCGGCCCGGACACTCCCGGGTCCGTGGACGACGTCCAGGCTCGCTACGACGCCGCCGAGGGCGGCTTCACCGGCTTCGTCGAGCGCTGAGGGCGGCCTCGCGTCGACAGGCAGAAATCGCGGCGGAAATCAAGGCCCGGGCCGGCTCCGGTGTGATTTGTTTCTCAGCCGTGCCGGTGCCACCATTGGACTACACACCCCATTCCGATCGGCCGGCTCGCCGACGCCCGCGGTGCGGCACGCACCGTCCGCCTGGCGTGGTGAGAGCGGCCGGCAGTCCGTGAAAGGTCGGCACATGGCCAGGGCGCTGCTGGGCTACCTTCCCTCTTCCTCAGACCGCTACCTCGTCGAAGAGGTGGCCCGGCTCAAGAGCCGGGTACGGGCGCTGGAGGCGGAGCTGGCCGAGCTGAAAGCATCGCAGGAATCCGAGCACCTGCTGGACGAGCTGCATCGCATCACCAGCAGCGCCTCAGCGCTGGCCTGAGCCGTTCGCCGGACCGCGACCCCGGGCCGGTTTACCGACCCGCCGGTGCCGGCCCGAGCAGATCATCGGCGGCGGCAGCGGGCCGCGCTGAGCTGTTTGGAGCACTCGGCGCGCTAACCTCTGTTGCGGGCACCACCTGACAGGACCGTTGGAGCCCGCCGCGCAGCCGAGCCACGTCCGGAGCCTGAGTGCATCTCAAGTCGCTGACCCTGAAGGGCTTCAAGTCCTTCGCCTCGGCCACCACGTTGCGGTTCGAACCCGGCATCACCGCCGTGGTCGGGCCCAACGGCTCGGGCAAGTCCAACGTCGTCGACGCCATCGCCTGGGTGCTTGGCGAGCAGGGCGCCAAGGCGCTGCGCGGCGGCAAGATGGAGGACGTCATCTTCGCCGGGACGTCCGGCCGGCCACCGCTGGGCCGGGCCGAGGTGACGCTGACCATCGACAACACCGACGGCGCGCTGCCGATCGAGTACACCGAGGTCTCGATCACCCGCCGGATGTTCCGCGACGGCGCCAGCGAGTACGAGATCAACGGAGAAGGTGCTCGACTCCTCGATATTCAAGAACTGCTGTCGGACTCCGGCATCGGCCGCGAGATGCACGTCATCGTCGGCCAGGGTCAGCTCGACGCCGTCCTGTCGGGTCGTCCCGAGGACCGCCGCGCCTTCATCGAGGAGGCCGCCGGCGTCCTCAAGCACCGCAAGCGCAAGGAGAAGGCGCTCCGCAAGCTCGACGGGATGGAGCACAACCTCGACCGCCTGGCCGATCTCACCGCCGAGCTGCGCCGCCAGCTGACGCCGCTCGGCAAGCAGGCCGAGGTGGCCCGGCGGGCCGCCGGCGTCCAGTCCGACCTGCGCGACGCCCGGCTCCGGCTGCTCGCCGATGACCTCGTCCAGTTGCGGGACGCCGTCGACCGCGACGTCGCAGACGAGACCGCGGCGCGCACCCGC
>JAVEEO010000553.1 GCA_030840415.1 Pseudonocardiales bacterium
CTGGCGGTCGAAGCGCTCCTCGAGGTCGCGCAACGCGGCCTGGACGGGATCCGCGGCCGAGCCGGCCTGCGGCCCACCGCCGGACCTGGTTGCCGGTTGGGCCAGCCCGAGCCGGATGGCAACCGGATCCTCGTCCACCGGCGGCAGGCCCGGCGCCCGGTCGGCCAGCGCGGACACGATCGCGAACTGCTCGCGCAGCCGGCGCCGCTGGTCGGCCAGCAGCCGCGCCAGGTCCGGTTCGGGGCCGCGGCCGCGCAGGAACAGCAGGTAGTCCTCGACCAGCTCGCTGGACAGGTCGTCGAAATCAGCTCCGGCGTCCACGGCTCGCCTCCCGGTCCTGCTCGTCCCGCTTGCCGAGCTCGTCCTGCTTGCCGAGCTGGGCCTGCTTGTCCTGCTTGCCTTGCTCGGTCTGCTTGCCTTGCTCGGTCCGCTTGGCACTGGCCGCGGTGCGCCGGCGGTTCACGCAGCGGCGCAGCGCCTCCAGCGCCCGCGAGCGCTGCCGGCTCACCGCCTGGTGCGAGGTGCCGGCCGCCAGCGCCCAGTCCGACAGCGTCTGGCCGGCCATCACGGTCGCCCGCACCACCGCCCGCTGGTCGGTGGTGAGCGTCTCCAGGCACCGGGCCACCAGCTGGTGCAGGGCCTCCTCCTCGGCGGCGGCCAGGATCTCGCGCCGGTCGGGCAGGCTGGCGGCGAGGTCGAGGGCGTCGATGCTGGAGATCCGCTGGCGCTCCCGCAGGATCTTGCGGCCCTCGTCGATGCCGCGCCGGTAGGCGATCGTCCGGGCCAGGCCGACCGGCGAGGTCATCGCCGCCGGGTCACCGCGCAACAGCTCGACGAAGGCGGTGTAGACGACGTCCTGCACCCGGTGCTCGTCCGGCGCCTTGGCCAGCACCCGCTGGATGCCGCGGCGGGCGGCCTGGTGCATGCCCTCGCGCAGCAGCTCGTACAGGCCACGGACGTCGCCATAGCCTGTCTGCCACCGCTGGACGAGCTCGTCGAGCTCGCGCGCACCGTCATCCATCACGAAGTGGTCGTCCGGACCCGGCGGGGTGCAACCCCCTGGCGCACGGTTCGGTGCGCAGCCGCCGCCACCGGTGCCTACGGGGCAGTCACGGCCGGCAGCGTGTAGAAGCCGTCGGCGAAGCCGAGCACCAGCTTGGCGTCGGCGTGCGAGGACGGCGTCACCGCAGCGAAACCGGTGTCGTTGGGAAAGCCGGGGTAGGCGCTCGAGACGTCGGTACGCACCACGTGGACGGCACCGCCACCGACGATCTTGCCGCTGCCGTCGATGATCGCCACGCACCGCAGCTGATGGCCGGCCCAGTTGACCCAGCCGTCCATCGCCCGGGTGCCGCCGACCAGTTGGTCGTGGTCGAGCGAGGCGGCCTTGCCGAGCAGCCCGGCCGGCAGCACCTTGGTCCGGGACAGGTCGATGGAGTCGTCGGGCTTCAGCCCGCAGCCGATCGTGTAGTCGCTGGTGAACGGGTAGCTGCCCAGGCCCTTGAGCCGGGAGATCACCGCCGGCGGATTCTGCAACCTGGCCTGGAACGGGTCGGTCGCGTTGAACCGGACGCCGGCCGCCATCTCGTTCTGCACCGGCGTCTCGCCGGCCGTGGTCGCGTACAACTGCGGGCTGCCGGCCCAGAACACCGCGACCGCCGCCGCGATGGCGGCGATGCCGACGGTCAGCTCGCGAGCCGTCCGGACGGTGCGGATGCCCACCACCGCCACCGCGATCCAGAACAACCCGGACAGCGAGACGTAGCGGGCCTGGGCGCCGTCGCCGAGGAACACCTCGCTGCGGCCGAGGGAGATCAGCCCGGCGGCGACGATGGCGTACGTGGCCACCCCCCACCACGGCACCAGGTCGGCGTACTCCTCCCGGCGGGCCCAGAACGTCACGAAGCCGACCGCCAGCACCACCAGCCCGCCGGCGCCGGCCACCAGGCCGAACGTTCCGCCCTGCGGGTCCCACAGCGTCGACAGGTTGGTCAGGAAGGTCTGGGACAGCAGGCCCGGGTCATGGCCGACCCCCTTGCCGGTGCTGCCGCCGTTGGAGGTCAGCTTGTAGACCACCAGGCCGCCGAAGAACAGCCCGAGCGGCAGGCCCCAGCGCCACCAGCGCTCGCGCTGCAGCAACGCCACCGCCACCACGGCCAGCGGCGCGGCGAACCCGGTGCCGTAGCTGAGCAGGGCCATCGCCGCGGCGGCGGTGGCCAGCACGGTGCGCCGGTCCCGGGCGAACAGCACGGCGAGCAGGCCGAAGACGTTGGCGGTGATCCAGGCGGTGCCGCTCATGCCCTTGAGGTAGTTCCACGCGCCGGTCGGGCAGAACAGCACCGCGCTGGCCGCCAGCAGCAGCAGCATCCGCGCCAGGCCGGACCACCGGCTCGGCAGCAGGAACCACAGGATCGCCAGCGTTGCCAGCCCCATCGCGATGGAGAAGTAGCCGAGCTCGTGGTTGGTGCCGTGCAGCAGCTTGGCGTCGAGGTAGTAGACCACCTGCGGGGTGAAGAACGGGTGCTCGTTCTGGTAGCTGAACAGGCCGCGCAGGTGCAGGCTGCCGTCCGGATTGGTGATGCGTACCAGCGCGGTCCAGTAGTCCTGGTACTGCATCTGGGTGGTGTGACTGACCCGGCGGGCCATCAGCAGGGCCGGCAGCAGCGCCAGCAGCGCGGCCCAGAACCCTGGCCGGCGGGTCAGCGCGCGGTTGCCGAGCCGGCCCCGCCCGGTTCGGTTCTCGGCCGGCGCCGGGTCGACCCTGCTGGCTGTGTTCTGCCCCGGCTGCCGGACACCGGCGGGCCGGCCGGCCGGACTGGGATCGCTGGAACTCTCGGTGGTCGCGGCGTCCATCGGGTCCGGCTCAGGTGGCCCGCGGCCGGGCCAGCGCCGGATCGGCCGGCGCTGCGGGGTTGAGTATCGCGGTCTCGGCCGACGCGGTGGCCGGCATCGCGGTGGCAGGCATCGCGATGGCGGCCGGCATCGCGGTGGCGCCGAGCGGAGCGGTCGGCGACTGCGGCAGCGCGGTGTCGGTCGGCCCGGCGGCCGGGGCGGGTGAGCGCCCGGTCCGGCCCCGGATCGGGATCGAGGTGTCGAAGTTGCGGTCGGTGCGGTGGAAGATCAGCTCGGCCAGCAGCCCCATGCCGATCAGCTGGACCGCCAGCATCTCCAGCAGGATCCCCAGCTGCAGCAGCGGCCGGGTGCCGATGCCGTGCGAGGTGAACAGCCAGACCGCCAGCAGGTAGGTCAGGATGATCGAGCCGATCACGCCGAAGATCAGCCCGAGGCCACCGAGCAGGTGCGAGGGACGCCGGCCGTAGCGGGTGATCGAGACCACCGTGAGCAGATCGAGGGCTCCGCGGGCGTAGCGCTCCAGCCCGTACTTGGACACCCCGTGCAACCGGGGCCGGTGGTTCACCGGGATCTCGGTGACCCGGAACCCGTTCGCGTGCGCCAGCGCGGGCACGTAGCGGTGCAGCTCGCCGTACAGCGGCACCACGTCGTAGATCTCCTTGCGGGCCACCCGCAGTCCGCTGTTGTGGTCGTTGAGCTTGAGCCCGGTCACCACGCCGGTCGCCCGGTTGAACAGCTTGGACGGCAGCCGCTTGCCCAGCGGGTCCTTGCGGTCGCGCTTGTAGCCGGTCACCAGGTCGTAGCCGCTCTCCAGGGTGGCCAGCATCCGGGGCAGCTCGTTGGGGTCGTCCTGCATGTCGGCGTCCATCGTGATGATGATCTCGCCGCGCGCCTCGCCGAAGCCGGCGGCCAGCGCGGCGGCCTTGCCGAAGTTGGAGCGGAACCGCAGCGCCCGGACCCGATCGTCGGTGGCGGCGACCGCCTCGATCGCCTCCCAGGTGCCGTCGGTGCTGCCGTCGTCGACGAAGACGATCTCGTAGCTGAACTCGGGCCGCTGCCGCAGCGCGGTGACGATCTCGGCGACCAGTGGTGCGATGGTCTTGACCTCGTCCTTGGCGGGGATGACGAGGGAGATGTCGACGGCTGCCAGCTGTGCGTTGGTCACCAAGTACTCCGTTCGGCGCTGTAGGAACCTCGCAGATGATACCGCCGCGGCCCGGTGCGCCCGGTCAGCGCGCGGCCAACACCGGCGGTGGGCAGGACGAGCTGGACGGTCACAGGCCGGTGCTCGGGGCGGCGCTCAGGATCGAGGTCTGGTCGGGGTAGGGCAGGGTCGGGGTGAGCCCGGCCAGCCGGCGTTCGGCCATTCCGGAGCGCTGGATCGCCTCGCGGTAGCGGCGCCGGCGGGTATTGTCGAACACGATCACGCCACCGGGTTCGAGCCGGTGCCGGGCCCGCTCCAGACACGCCTCGCGCGCCCGGCCGTCGATCACGATCAGCGAGAAGTCGCCGGGCACGTCGTCGATGCTGGCGACGTAATCGGCGAAGTCCAGGCCGCCCGCGCCCTCCTTGTGCGAGCCGACCACCGGTGCGGCCGAAGGCACCGGCTCGACGATCCGGAAGTCGACGTTGGCCAGCGGCGCCAGCGAGGTGCGCAGGTGCTCGCCGAACTCGCGGTGGTGCTCCACCGAATGCACCTCGTCGGCCCGCTTGGCCAGCCACAGGGTGCTGGCGCCGGAGCCGTACTCGAACACCCGGACCGGCTTGGGATGGGCGGCCAGCCAGGCTTCGACGACGTCGACGGCCCGGTAGGTCCACCACGGGACGTCCAGCTCGGCGATCGCCAGCGAGTCGTAGGCCCGGGTGAGGCTGTACATCCAGTGCTTGGTGCGCTGATCCCGGGACGGGGCCTGCTCGCTCAGCAGGCCGGCCCGGGTCAGCACCGTGCCGGCACCCCGGGCGCCGGCCGCGTAGAGCCCCTTCGCGCGCAGCAGCGCATTGGGCTTGTTGGTCACTGGATGCTCCCGTTCGTCAGCGCGCCGCCAGCCGGCGCGGTCGTGGTCGTGGCGCCGGCCGAAGCGGCGGTGTCAGCCTGCCTGGCGGTGGTGTCGATACCGGCCCGGCGCGCCGCCCACAGGCCGAGCACGCCGCCGCCGGCGTCGACGGCGATGAACAGCAGCCGGGCGATCGCGGCCACCGCCACCGCCGGGCCGTTGTCCAGGCCGCTGATGGCCAGGAACACCAGCTCGCGCAGCCCGGCTCCGGCCGGCACCGGAATCGCCAGGAACCCGATGATCCAGGCGGCCACCGCGGCGAACGCCACCCGGGCCGGCTGCTGGGAGTAGCCCAGCGCCTCGGTGACGCACACCGACGCGGCACCCACCAGCAGCCAGGTGGCGATCGACCAGGCGGTCAGGCCGAGCATGGTTCGCCAGGGCCGGGGCTCGATCCGCACCCGGCCGCGGGTCAGCCTGGCGCCGAGGGCCAGCAGCCGTCCCAGCACCGCCGGGTGCAGCGCGCCGACGCCGAGCGGGATGAGGGCCAGCATCAGCCAGCCCCAGCTCAGGCCGTCCCCGTCGAGGGCCACGAACGGCGCCAACACCCCGCACACCACCGCGGCGGCCACGCACATCGAGGCGTAGGAGATCAGCGTGGTGACGTAGCCGGTGGACCGGGAGATGCCGGCCCGCGAGGCCAGCTCGCCGCGTCCCAGCACCGGCCAGACCCCGCCGGGGACGTACTTGCCGAGCTCGCCGCCGAAGTACCAGGCCACCGCGTCCCGGCGCCGGCTCTCGGCGCCGAAGACCTGCAGGCAGCGCCACCACAGCAGCCCCAGGCCGGTCATCGCCCCGGCGGCGGCCAGTAGCCCGAGCAGCAGCCAGCCCGGCCGGGCGTCGCCGAGCGCGTCGCGGATGCCGCTCCACTCCCGGGCCAGGGTCAGCACGCAGAGCGCCACCGCCAGCACCGCGATCGCCAGGCCGGCGGCCTTGAGCAGCGTCGCGAGCCGGGACCGGCCGGGACGCGCCGCTGGTGCCGGCGCTGGCGTGGACGACGCGGTCGCGTCGCTGTCGGATACCGGCACGGACATCGAGCTTAGTGCCTGGCCGGGCCGCCAACGGCCACCCGACGCCCCGTCCGCGCGGCCGGACACCCGGCGCGCGCGGCGCGGGCCGGGCCCGGGGGTTCGCTAGGATCGACCTTTGCCCGGTCCCTACCCCGGTCTGGAGTCCTGCCGTGCTGCGTGTGCTCGTCGACGCCACGGCCCTTCCCGCCGAACGGCGCGGGGTGGGGCGCTATCTCGACAGCCTGCTGCCCGCGCTGGTGGCGGCCGGGGTCGAGGTGACCGCGGTTGCCCAGGCCCGGGACCGCGAGGAATTCCAGGCGCTGGGCATCGACTGCGTGCCGGGGCTGGCGGTGCCGGCCGGCCGGGTCGCCCGGCTGGCGTGGGAGCAGTACGGGCTGCCCGGGGTGGCCGCCCGGCTCAAGCCCGATCTGCTGCACTCCCCGCACTACACCTCTCCGCTGCGCTGGCGCGGGCCGCTGGCGGTGACCGTGCACGACGCCACCTTCTTCTCCGATCCACAGTGGCACACCCGGGCCAAGGGGCCGTTCTTCCGCACCGCGACCCGGCTGGCCGCCCGCCGGGCCGACGTCTGCATCGTTCCCGCCCAGGCCACCGCCGACGAGCTGCACCGCCGGCTGGGCCTGCCGGCGGACCGGATCCAGGTCGCTCACCTGGGCGTGGACACCGGGCTGTTCCGGCCGCCGGACGACCAGGCCAAGGCTCGGGCCCGGGCCGCCGCCGGGCTGGGTCCGGACGAGGAGTTCGTCGCCTTCCTGGGCACCCTGGAACCGCGCAAGAACATCCCCGCGCTGATCCGGGGCTGGGTGGCGGCCTGCGCCCGGGCTGGTGCCGATATCGGCCAGCCGCCGGCACTGGTGCTGGCCGGCGGCGCCGGCTGGGACCGGGAGCTGGACGCCGCGGTGGCGGCGGTGCCGGCCGGGTTGCGGCTGCTGCGGCCGGGCTACCTGCCGCTGGCCGACCTGCCCGGCCTGCTGGGCGCCGCCACCGTAGTGGCCTACCCCAGCCTCGGCGAGGGCTTCGGGCTGCCGGTGCTGGAGGCGATGGCCTGCGGTGCGCCGGTGCTGACGACCCGGCTGTTGTCGCTGCCGGAGGTCGGCGGCGACGCCGTGGAGTACACCGAG